>NZ_JBSHGQ010000029.1:0-49310 GCF_053617895.1 Microbacterium sp. NPDC055683
CCCGGTCACATTCCGAACCCGGAAGCTAAGCCTCTCAGCGCCGATGGTACTGCAAGGGGGACCTTGTGGGAGAGTAGGACACCGCCGGACTTAACGTAACCGAAAGGGCCATCCGACGACGGATGGCCCTTTCGTGCTTTCACCGGCCATCCCGGCCCACCCACACCACCGCCCAGGTCGCACAAACCGCCCCCACCGGCCCCGCAACGGCCGGGAACTGCGACCCGGGCGAGAACGATGACCGTCCAGGTCGCGGTAACCGCCCCCACCGGGCCTGGAGTGGACGCGGACTGCGACCCGGGCGAGAACGATGACCGTCCAGGTCGCGGTAACCGCCCCCACCGGGCCTGGAGTGGACGCGAACTGCGACCCGGGCGGGAACCGTACCGGTGCGGGCGCCGGCTTCTGGCGAGCGTGCGGGACGTCGGCACCGCCCTCGGCGAGCTCCGCCGGCGCTCGCCGGCACCGTCATCGGCGGCTCAGCCGAGCAGGGCGTGTGCGACGGCGAAGATGGCGAGGCCCGCGAGGGCGCCCACGACGGTGCCGTTGAGGCGGATGTACTGCAGGTCGCGGCCGACGAGCAGCTCGATCTTCTCCGTCGTCTCGTCCGCGTCCCACCGCTCCACGGTGTCGGTGATGATCGACGCGATGTCGTGGCGGTAGCGCTCCACCAGGAAGCCCGCCGCGTCGACCACCCAGCCGTCCACGCGTCGCTGTACCGCCGTGTCGGTCGACAGCCGTCCGCCGAGGTCGACGAGTGCCTCCCGGAGTCGCGTGCGGAGCGGGCTTTCCGCATCGCCGAGCGACGTGATGAGACCTGCCTTCGCCGTCTCCCATGCGCTCCCGGCGAGCTCGCGCATCCGCGGGCTGTCGAATACGGCGATCTTCGCGCCCTCGAGCTTCGCGCGCGTCTCCGAATCGTGCTGCAGGTTGTCGGCGAGCCGGGCCAGGTAGCCGTCGATCGCACGCCGCGCCGGATGGGCGGGATCGGCACGGACCGCGTGCGCGAACGCCAGCGCCTCGTTGTAGAGCGCGCCGTCGATGAGGCGGTGGGCGACGGAGGGCACCCAGGACGGGAGCCGCTTCGAGACGAGGCCCGCGAACGCGTCCTTGTTGCCCGTGAGCCATGTCGTCACGCTGTCGGCCGCGAGGTCGACAGCGGCGTGATGTGCTCCCGTCTCCACGATCCGCTCCAGCCAGACCCCCGCAGGCGTCCCCCACTCCGGCTCGACGAGGTGCTCGCGGGCGAGCGAGGCGACGAGGTCCTGCACGTCGTCGTCGCTGAGGGCGCGGAGGACGCCCTGACCCATTGCGGCTCCCTCGGAGGCGACGCGCTCCGCGTGCGCGGGCTGCGCGAGCCATCCGCCGAGCCGTGCGGAGATCCGCGCGGAGGCGAGCTTCTCGCGCACGACGGGACCGGACAGGAAGTTCGTCTCGACGAACTCCCCGAGGGACCGCCCGATCTCGTCCTTGCGGGTCGGGATGATCGCCGTGTGCGGGATGGGCAGCCCCATCGGGCGACGGAACAGCGCGGTCACGGCGAACCAGTCGGCGAGCGCTCCGACCATCCCGCCCTCACCTGCGGCGCGGAGGTATGCGAGAGCGGGCACGCTCTCCTGGAACGCGAACCCGACGCCGAAGAGGATGGCCATGAACGCGAGCGCCCCCGCGGCGACGGCCTTCATGCGCGTGAGCGCGCGACGGCGTTCGCGGTCGGCGGGAGAGAGCAGGTCGTCCGGTGTGCGCGGCATGGCACGATCCTCGCACGGCCGCAGGAGGGGCGTCGGACGGCCGGGGTACGCTGGCGACGTGATCGAAGACATCCAGAAGCGCGCCCTCCACCGCACGCGCATCCTCGAGGGGCAGCTGCGCGGGCTCGGCCGGATGATCGAGAACGAGGACTACTGCATGGACATCATCACGCAGTCGCGCGCCATCCAGCGGTCGCTCGAATCGCTCAACCGGCTGCTGCTGGAGAACCACCTGCGCACGCACGTCACGCACATGTTCGAGAGCGGGGGCGACGATCGCGAGCAGGCCGTGGGCGAGCTGCTGCGCGCCTTCGACTTCGACGGGAAGTGACGCGGGCTTCCGGCGTCCTGCCTGACCGGGGGATGGCCGTCGTCGTCACGACGCGCTGAGCGAGCGTCAGCGGCGCGAGGTCTCTGCCGTCACGGCTGCGTCTGGACGGGTTCGGTGTCGGGCAGCGGCGACGCGTCGCGATGCCGCAGGTCGGGAAACGCGCGGACGAAGACCACGGCGACCACGACGCCGACGAGGGCGAACGCGAGCGCCGTCGTCAGCGCGCCGCGAGGCCCCGAGCCGTCGATCATGAACCCGGCGATCGCCGAGCCCAGGGCGGCGCCGATGAGCTGCCCCGTGCCGATCCAGCCGTACGCCTCCGCCGTCTCGCTGAACTTCACGCTCGCCGACGTGATGGCGAACGACATGGCGAGCGCGGGGGCGATGCCGAGGCCCGCGATGACGAGGGAGCCGCCCATCCACCACGCGTCGAGCGACACGAGGGTGAGCGCGATGCCGACGGCGACGATGGCGTAGCGGCGCGCCATCGACCACGGCGCCATGGGGCGGTGGCCGAAGGCCAGGCCTCCCGCGAAGCTGCCCACCGCGAAGACCGCCAGCACGAAGCCCGACTCGACGGCGCCCTCGCCGAACGATGCGACGACGCCGGCCTCGACGGCCGAGCAGGCGCCGATGAGGAGGAAGCCGAGCACGGTCGTGAGCACGACGGTGGGCTTCAGGAGCACGCGGCCGAACGACCGCCGGCTGCGCGGGATCCGCACGCGGCCGAGCTCGGGGGAGAGGATGAACCACGCTCCGCCCGCGAGCGTGAAGCCGACGATCATGACGAGCCCCACGACCGTCGACACCTGCGTCGAGACGAACGTGATGAGCACGGGCCCGGCGATCCAGATCACCTCCTGCAGCGACGCGTCGAGCGAGTAGAGCGCGGTCAGCTGCGAGGAGGGGACGAGCTTGGGGTAGATGGTGCGGACGGCCGACTGCACGGGAGGCGACGCGAGACCGGCGACGAGCCCGAGCAGGATGGTCACGGCGAGGGGAGCCGTGACGAGCGCGAGGGCGGCGATGGCGGAGGCGGTCACGGCGGTCGTGAGCACGAGGACCCTCCGCATGCCCCAGCGGCCCATCCACCGGCTCGTCACGGGGCCGGCGACGGCCTGGCCGATCGAGACGGCCGCGAGCACGGTGCCTGCGGCGCCGTAGGAGTGGTGGGTGTGCTCGACATGCAGCAGGAGCGCGAGGGCGATCATCCCGCCGGGGAACCGGGCGGCCAGCTGTGCGGCGATGATGCGGCCCACGCCGCGGGTGCGCAGCAGCTCTCGATATCCGGACACGCTTCTCACGGTATCCCGCCGCAGGGGCGTCTGCGCGATGCTGCGCGCCCTGATCGCGACACGCCGGGGCCGCGCCGGCTCGGCCATCCGGATGTCGGTGGTGCGGTCTACGTTCGCCCCTGTGGAGAAGTCCTGGGAGGTCGGTGGCGATCCGCGTGATTCGGGCATTCGCGGGGACCGTCCGGCGTTGCATACCTGTGGAGGGAGCGGTGGAGAGGCCTGTGGGGAGCGGTGGAAAATCACACGGATGTAACTACTATCCCTAGTGGTGCCCCCGAAGGTCGGCACCCATATGTAGTATTGAGAGCCCGGCGGGGGTTGCCGGCTCGAACACGATCTGAGGGGAACAGAATGGCGATCACGGTCTACACCAAGCCGTCGTGCGTGCAGTGCAACGCGACCTACCGCGCACTCGATGCGAAGGGCATCGAGTACCAGGTCACCGACCTCTCGCAGGACGCCGACGCGCTCGAGCAGGTCAAGGCGCTCGGATACCTGCAGGCCCCCGTCGTCGTGACGGACGAGGACCACTGGTCGGGCTTCCGCCCCGACAAGATCGACGAGCTCGCCGCGCGTCTCGTCTGAGCCGTGCGCGCGGGAGTGACACCATGACCGCGACGCTCACGGCCACCGAGACGCCTCTGCTCGTCTACTTCTCGAGCACGTCGGGCAACACGGCGCGTTTCATCGAGAAGCTCGAGCGGCGCTCGGGCATCCGCTCGGTGCGCATCCCCTTGCACAGGGGGGATGCGCCGCTGGCAGTCGACGAGCCCTACGTGCTCGTCACCCCCACGTACGGCGGGGGACAGGGGCGCGGCGAGGAGAAGGGCGCCGTGCCCAAGCAGGTCATCCGATTCCTCAACGACGAGCGAAACCGGAAGAACATCCGCGGCGTCATCGCCGCGGGGAACACGAACTTCGGCGAGGCGTTCTGCCTCGCCGGAGACATCATCAGCCGCAAGTGCCGCGTGCCGCACTTGTATCGGGTAGAGGTCTTCGGCACGCCAGAGGACGTCGAGCGGGTCGGCGACGGATTGGAACGATGGTGGAAGCGGCAGCACTGACCGAAGAGATCGACTTCAAGCAGAACGTCAAGTTCGATGGCATGGACTACCACGCCCTGAACGCGATGCTCAACCTCTACGACGCGGACGGGCGCATCCAGTTCGACGCCGACAAGCGCGCAGCGCGGGAGTACTTCCTGCAGCACGTGAACCAGAACACGGTGTTCTTCCACTCGCTCAAGGAGCGCCTGGACTACCTCGTGGAGAAGGAGTACTACGAGGGCGCCGTCATCGAGCGCTACGACTTCTCGTTCATCGAGAAGCTCAACGCCTTCGCGTACGGCAAGAAGTTCCGCTTCGAGACGTTCCTCGGCGCGTTCAAGTACTACACGAGCTACACGCTGAAGACGTTCGACGGCAAGCGCTACCTCGAGCGGTTCGAGGACCGCGTCGTCATGACGGCGCTCGCGCTCGCCGACGGCGACGAGGAGCTCGCGTGGAAGCTCGTCGACGAGATCATCTCCGGACGCTTCCAGCCGGCGACCCCCACCTTCCTCAACGCCGGCAAGGCGCAGCGCGGCGAGCTCGTCAGCTGCTTCCTCCTGCGCATCGAGGACAACATGGAGTCGATCTCGCGCGGCATCAACTCCTCGCTGCAGCTGTCCAAGCGCGGCGGCGGCGTCGCCCTGCTGCTGTCGAACATCCGCGAGGCGGGCGCGCCGATCAAGCAGATCGAGAACCAGTCGAGCGGCATCATCCCCGTCATGAAGCTGCTCGAGGACTCGTTCAGCTACGCCAACCAGCTCGGCGCGCGCCAGGGCGCCGGCGCGGTGTACCTGTCGGCGCACCACCCCGACATCATGAAGTTCCTCGACACCAAGCGCGAGAACGCCGACGAGAAGATCCGCATCAAGACGCTGTCGCTCGGCGTCGTCGTGCCCGACATCACGTTCGAGCTCGCGCGCAACGACGAGGACATGTACCTCTTCTCGCCCTACGACGTCGAGCGCGTCTACGGCGTGCCGTTCGGCGACATCTCGGTGTCGGAGAAGTACCGCGAGATGGTCGACGACCCGCGCATCAAGAAGACGAAGATCAACGCGCGCAAGTTCTTCCAGACGCTCGCCGAGATCCAGTTCGAGTCGGGCTACCCGTACATCATGTTCGAGGACACGGTGAACCGGGCGAACCCCATCAAGGGCCGGATCAACATGTCGAACCTGTGCAGCGAGATCCTGCAGGTGAACACGCCGACGACGCTCAACGAGGACCTCTCGTACGACCAGATCGGCAAGGACATCTCCTGCAACCTCGGGTCGCTCAACATCGCGCTCGCGATGGACTCGCCCGACTTCGGCCAGACCGTGGAGACCTCCATCCGCGCCCTCACGGCGGTGAGCGACCAGAGCCACATCCGCTCGGTCCGCTCCGTCGAGGACGGTAACGACCGCTCGCACGCGATCGGCCTGGGGCAGATGAACCTGCACGGCTACCTCGCCCGCGAGCGCGTGTACTACGGCTCGGAGGAGGGCCTCGACTTCACGAACATCTACTTCTACACGGTGCTGTTCCACGCTCTGCGCGCGTCGAACAACATCGCGAAGGAGCGCGGTCAGACGTTCGACGGCTTCGAGGACTCGACGTACGCGTCGGGCGCGTTCTTCGACAAGTACATCGACCAGGCGTGGGTGCCGCAGACGGAGAAGGTGGCCGAGCTCTTCGCGGGCCACCACATCCCGACGCAGGAGGACTGGATCCAGCTGAAGGCGTCCATCCAGAAGCACGGCATCTACAACCAGAACCTGCAGGCCGTGCCGCCGACGGGGTCGATCTCGTACATCAACAACTCGACGTCGTCGATCCACCCGATCGCGTCGAAGATCGAGATCCGCAAGGAGGGCAAGCTCGGGCGCGTGTACTACCCGGCGCCCTTCATGACGAACGACAACCTGGACTACTACCAGGACGCGTACGAGATCGGCTACGAGAAGGTCATCGACACGTACGCCGCCGCGACGCAGCACGTCGACCAGGGCCTGTCGCTCACGCTGTTCTTCAAGGACACGGCGACCACGCGCGACATCAACAAGGCCCAGATCTACGCCTGGCGCAAGGGCATCAAGACGATCTACTACATCCGTCTCCGCCAGATGGCGCTCGAGGGCACCGAGCTCGACATGTGCGTCAGCTGCACGCTGTGACGCGGGAAGAAGAGGAACGAAGAGGATGACCGAGAAGCTCCAGCTTCTGGATCACGTCCAGGCGATCAACTGGAACCGGATCGAGGACGACAAGGACGTGGAGGTGTGGAACCGCCTCACGGGCAACTTCTGGCTGCCCGAGAAGGTGCCGCTCTCGAACGACATCCAGTCGTGGAACACGCTCACGCAGGAGGAGCAGCTGCTCACGATGCGCGTGTTCACGGGCCTCACGCTGCTCGACACGGTGCAGGCGACGGTGGGCGCCGTCTCGCTCATCCCCGACGCGGTGACGCCGCACGAGGAGGCCGTCTACACGAACATCGCGTTCATGGAGTCGGTGCACGCGAAGAGCTACTCCTCGATCTTCTCGACGCTCGCGTCGACGCAGGAGATCGACGAGGCCTTCCGCTGGTCGGTCGAGAACCCGAACCTGCAGAAGAAGGCGCAGATCGTCATGGAGTACTACCGTGGCGACTCGCCGCTCAAGCGAAAGGTCGCCTCGACTCTGCTCGAGAGCTTCCTCTTCTACTCGGGCTTCTACCTGCCCATGCACTGGTCGAGCCGCGCGAAGCTCACCAACACGGCCGACCTCATCCGCCTCATCATCCGCGACGAGGCCGTGCACGGCTACTACATCGGCTACAAGTTCCAGAAGGGGCTCGAGAAGGTCAGCGAGGCCGAGCAGGCCGAGCTCAAGGACTACACCTTCTCGCTGCTGTACGAGCTCTACGACAACGAGGTGCAGTACACGCAGGATCTCTACGACTCCGTCGGCCTCACCGAGGACGTCAAGAAGTTCCTGCACTACAACGCCAACAAGGCGCTCATGAACCTCGGCTACGAGGCGATGTTCCCGTCGACCGTGACCGACGTGAACCCCGCCATCCTGTCGGCGCTCTCGCCGAACGCCGACGAGAACCACGACTTCTTCTCGGGGTCGGGCTCGTCGTACGTCATCGGAAAGGCCGTCGCGACCGAGGACGACGACTGGGACTTCTGAGAAGCCCCGGTCGGGGACAGGTTTCCTGACGGACGAAGGCCCCCGGTCGGCCGCTCATCTCGAGCAGCCGACCGGGGGCCTCGTTCGTGCGCGGCCAGGCGCGCCGAGCGACACGGCGCGGTGCAAAGGAATCATGGCTGAGATCGGGCAGACCTTCTTGGACTGGCCGGAAGGGCTGCGCTTCCTGACCCCGTCGTTCACGGGAAACGGCTTCGGCTCGACGAACCTCAACGCCGTTCACCCCGAAACCTCGCCGGCGTTCAGCCTCGGCGTGGACTATCCGGATGGTGCGCGGTACGCGAAGTACCTGCGGAGCGTGGTCGCGCACTTCCGCGTCCCGGTACTCGAGGGGACAGAGGTGAAGGGGTGGCGGTGACGGGGGATGGTTTCGAGACCGTCTCCTCGCGTGGTCCCGTGCACGCTCGGTCGCTCGTGTGGGCGGGGTGAGAGTTCCATGAGCCCGTACGACCGCGCCTCTCCGGCGTCGGCATGGCGCGCCTCGCTCGCGAGCCGGAGGCGTGGCTGCCGCGCTCCGGCCGGCTCGTCATCGTTAGAGGGTACGAGTCGGGCATCGACATCGCCTGCCATCTTGTCGAGCGCGGATCCGGCGCGTCGATCGAATCGTCATCCTCCTCGTTGCGGGGATCGTCTGCACGATCTCCGCAGGGAACATCCCGACCGTCCTCGGCGCACCCCTGCTGCTCGCGGCCGTGCTGGGTGTCGTGTTCGTGTTCTTCCTCGCGATGTTCGTGATCAGCGAGTGGGCCGCGTCGCTCCTCCGCCTCGACGCCCGTTGTCGCACGCTTCTGGCCATGACGACGTCCGCTCGAATGCACCCCTGATGATCGCCCTCGTCGCGACCACTCTGCCTGATCATCCGCTCGTGCAGGCGGTGATCATCGTCGGCATGCTCGTGAAGTTCCCGCGCCTCACGGCGCTCACGCACATCCCGCGGCGTCGGGCGGCGCCGACGCGGCCGTCGCATGCCCGCATGCCGATCCCGCGGTGAGTGCTCGGCCCCGTTCCACGCCCTAGGATCTCCGCAGGAGGCCACGCATGGGAATGTTCACGAAGAAGGGCGATGCCGCGGTCCTCGCGAAGCTCGCCGAGGCGCCGGCGCCGTATCGCGAGATCGGCGAACGGGTGCACGCGATCATCCGCGAGAACGCGCCGTCGCTCGAGCCCCTGCTGCGCTGGGGCATCCCGTTCTACACGCGCGACGGCGAGGACGTCTGCTACATCAAGAGCGGCAAGGGCTTCCTCGTGTTCGGATTCGGTGAGGAGATCAACCCCGCATTCGACGCGGGAGCGACGATGCATCCGGTCGTGTGGAGCGTGACGTCGCTCGATATGGAGACCGAGGCCCGCATCGCCGAGCTCGTCCGCCGAGCGGTCGCCTGAGGTCGAGTCGCCGTCAGCGAGCGTCCGCGCCCCCGGAACGTCGCGCATCGATGAACTCGGCGAAGCCGGATGGCCCGATCCCGCCCTCCGCGAAGAAGTCGGCGACGAAGCCCGCCGCCTCGGTCCTCACCTGCTCGGGCGTCATCGCCGGGCCGGAGACGGTGAAGCCGTAGGTCCCTTCCGCCGGGCCGTTGAGCCACGTGAGGTCGATCGTCTGCCGGCCGTGCTCGTCCGCGCGCGAATGGACGCGGAAGATCTCGCGCCGACGCGCATGACCGTGCCGCCCGTCATCGCGAGGTGAGCACCGACAGGACGTTGCCTGCCGGGTCGGTGAACCAGGCGATGTCGGGCCCGCGACCCGGCCCGCCGCGCACGATGCCCTTCGCGTCGGCCCCGAGGTCGGGATCGGCGTAGATGGTCGTCACGACGCCGCGGGCGTTGAGCTCGTCGACGGCCGCGTCGATGTCGTCGACGGGGAAGTTGAGGATGGTGAAGCTCGCTGGCGTGTGATCGGGCTTCTCGTAGACGAGGATGGATCCACCCTGCGGCAGCCGGATGTCCAGAAAGCCCATCGCGTCGACAGCGACCTCCATGCCGAGCGTCTCGGCGTAGAAGGTGCGCGCGGCCTCGATCGAGTCGACGCTGAAGCCGCTGAAGACGTGGTCGGTGCGGAAAGCGCTCATGCGTCCAGAGTGCTCCGATCGGCAGGTCATGTCGAGAGCACGACCGTGCGTGCACGCGTCGCGATGCGAGCCGACATGTCGATATGCTGTGGCTCTCCCTGCCCCTCTCCCACAGGAACGTCGATGCGCCGCGCCGCGCCCTCACCCTGCTGCTGTCCGTCCTCCTCGCGATCGGAGCCGCCGCCATCCCCGCCGGTGCGGCCACTGCCGCTGCGAAGCCCGACCCGTCGACGAGCCAGCCGGTCTACCGGTTCTGGAGCTCGGAGTTCGACAACGCGCACTTCTACACCGTCAACCGCTCGGAGGCGCAGAACCTCCACTCCGGCGACCCGAACTGGGCGTACGAGGGCCAGGACTTCCGGGTCTGGCCGGTCGGAGCGAACGGATGTCCTGCCGGCACGGTCGGCGTGCACCGGTTCTGGTCGTCCGCGTTCGAGTCGCACTTCTTCACGACGAGCTCGTCGGAGGCCGCGAAGGTGCGCCAGACCGACAAGAACTGGTCGTACGAGGGAACCGCGTTCTGCACCGCGGCGAGCAACACCTCGGGCACCGTTCCCGTCCACCGCTTCTGGAGCGCCACCTTCAAGAAGCACTTCTACACGGCGAACGCGGCGGAGGCCCAGCAGCTGCGCACCTCCGACCGCAACTGGACCTACGAGGGCATCGCGCTGTACGCGCCGTCGTCGGGGGCCGCTGCTCCGGAGCTCACGGGACCGGCCGCGCCGAAGCCCTCCCCCTCCCAGCCCGCTCCGGCGAAGCCGCAGCCCGCACCCGCTCAGCCGGCGCCCAGCGGTCCCGTCGCTCCCGTGCCCGGCACCTGGAACTGCCCGTCGGGCTACCCCGTCAAGGGCAACCACTCCAGCTCCGGCGACTGGATCTACCACGTGCCCGGCGGCCAGTACTACAACGCCACCAACCCGGAGGAGTGCTTCGCGACCCCGCACGACGCCGAGAAGGCGGGGTACCGCGCCTCGAAGCGGTAGTCCTCCTGCGCCCAACTCATCCTGGTATATGGGTGTCACCGGGGCTTTCTGCGCTGTCTGTCCTCGTTCGTCGCGTTAGATGGTGACAAGCCGGTGCCGCCGAGAGGGCATCGCACCGGCGGACGGGTCGTTCGAGCGGCTCGAGTCTGCTGGGGAGGGGCCGGGCGCTCGAACGGCCCGGAGGACGGTCCGACGTCGATCGATGTCGGACAGCTGGGGGCGGTCATGGGGATCACCGATCTCGAGGGAATCTCGGTGCAGAAGCAGCTGCTGGGGGAGCAGGTGTTCCGCAGGCTGGGAGAGGCGATCATCGACGGCACGCTCCCTGCCGGCCAGCGCGTGCGCGATGTGGAGCTCGCCGCCGAGATGCACGTGTCGCGGATGCCCGTGCGCGAAGCGCTGCAGCGCCTCGAGCGCATCGGGATGGTCGAGATGCTGCCGAGCCGCTCGACGCGCGTCACGGAGGTGACGGAGGAGGACGTCCGCGCCTCGCGCGAGCATGCCGGATACCAGGCGGGAATCGTCGCGCACATGGCGGTCCCGCGGCTCGGCGACGCGGAACGGGCCGCGGCCATCCGGATGGTCGATGCGGTCGTCGACGCGCTCGATGCTCCGGCGGCGGCGTCGGCACGGCGGCGCGAGCTGTTCTCGTTCCTCTCGGGCATGTCGGGCAACCGGCTGCATCACGCGCACCTCGCCGAGATGGAGCTGGCGCTCGAGCGCAATCTGCAGCACCTCGTGCCCGACGAAGGCGAAGCGGCCGCGCAGCTCGAGCTCTACGCCGCGCTGCGGGAGGCGATCGCCGCAGGCGACGGCGATGCGGCGGAGCGGATCGTCCGATCCCTCCACGGCATCGAGTGCGGCTGAGGGGACTCAGCGCCTCACGAGGAAGACGTCGACCTCGTCTTCGCTGTCGAGGGCGAAGCCGTGCCGCTCGTACAGCCGGCGGGCCGGGCTGCCCTGCAGCACGTTGAGGCGGTGGATGCCGCCTCCGGAGAGCACATGCGCGAGGACCCCCGCCCCGATGCCGCGGCCCTGAAGGTGAGGCACGAGGTAGAAGTGCTCGATCCAGGTCCCGTCGTCCGCGGTTCGGACCGCGATCGATCCGGCGTCCTCGCCGTCGACCACGATGATGCGGGTGAGCGCCGGGGCGTACGCGGAGCGGAACCGCTCGCGCACGCGGACCGGGTCGTACCGTCCGAGGCGCTCGAGGTCGTCCCGCAGGACGTCGGCACGGAGCTCTGCGAGCCATGCGGCGTCGGAGTCGAGCGCGGGGCGCAGCGTCCAGTCCATCCGTCCAGGCTATCCCGCGTCGCCCGGACCCTTGCTCGCAGCACTGGTCTCGACGCCGAGGGGTAGTCCCGGCGCGAATGGCCCGGCGCGAAGAGGGCGGGCGCGCGGGCACCGGCGCGAGTCGATGTCGCCGGCGACGTAGGCTGGACGGGTGCTCGTGGGTGTGATCAGGCGGAACGACGTCGGGGAGATCGGCGCGGAGGCGCAGACGCAGGAGGATGTGCGCGCGGCGCTCGAGGCTCAGGTGCCTGAGGGGTACATCCTCACCGACGCGACCGTGTCGATGGCGAAGCGCTCGACGTCGATCAGCGCCGCAGGCCGGTACCGGAGCACGGAGATCGCGGAGATCGAGGCCGACGACATGGCCGCCCTCGAGGCGAAGGTCCCCGAGGGATGGGGGCTCATGTCGGTGCGCGCCGTGTGAGCCCTACGCGAGCAGGTGCTCGAAGAGGATCTGCACGCCGATCCCGATGAGCACGACGCCGCCGACGATCTCGGCGGGACGGCGCCAGCGGGTGCCGATGCGGTGCCCGACGAGCACCGCGACGAACGACAGCGCGAAGGTGATGACGCCGATCGCGAGCACGGCCGACCATACCGCGACGTCGAGGAATGCGAACGACAGCCCCACGGCGAGGGCGTCGATGCTCGTCGCGATCGCGAGCACCGCGACCTCCCGCTTGGAGAGATGTGCGGGCGCCTCGCCCTCGGCATCGTCGGGCTGGAACGCCTCCCACAGCATCTTGCCGCCGATGAACCCGAGCAGGGCGAAGGCGATCCAGTGGTCGAAGGGGGCGATGGCCTCCGCGAAGGCGCTGCCGAGCAGCCATCCGATGAGCGGCATGACCGCCTGGGCGACGCCGAACGCCGTGGCGATGACGAGCGCGCCCACGAGTACGCGCGACCGCAGCTGCAGCCCCTTGCCGAGGGCGACGGCGAACGCGTCGGCCGACACCCCGATCGCGAGCGGGATCAGCGTCCAGGGGGTCATGCGGGCTCTCCTCCTCGGCCGACGGACGAGGGTCGGCACCTCGTCGCGCACCGAAGGGCAACGCTTTCCCTCCGCTCGTTCCAGCCTGGCCGACGCGTCGAGCCGCGACCAAGCCGAGAGCGCGATTGACAGCATTTCGGGGCGCCGAACGTCGGCGGCCGAACCGCCGCGGGACGCCGGAAGGCCGCCCCTCACGGGACGGCCTTCCGGGGCGGGCTCAACCGATCGGCACGGAGCCGACGAGGATGCCGACGCCGAGCATGACGAGAGACACGACCGTCGCGCGCCACAGCACCTTCTTGTGGTGGTCGCCGAGGTTGACGTTCGCGAGCGAGACGAGCAGCAGGATGGCCGGGACGAGCGGGCTCTGCAGGTGCACGGGCTGCCCGATGATCGACGCGCGCGCCATCTCGGCGGCCGAGATGCCGTAGGTCGACGCGCTCTCGGCGAGGATCGGCAGGATGCCGTAGTAGAAGGCGTCGTTCGACATGAAGAACGTCATGGGGATCGACAGCAGACCGGTGATGACGGCGAAGAACGGGCCGAGCGCGGGCGGCACGATGTCGACGACCCAGTCGGCCATCGCCGTGACCATGCCCGTGCCATCCAGCACCCCGACCAGGACGCCCGCCGCGAGGACCATCGACACGACGCCGACGATGCTCGGTGCGTGCGCGACGATCTCGGCGCTCTGCTCCTTCAGCTTGGGGAAGTTCAGGACGAGCGCGACGCCCGTGCCGATCATGAAGACGAAGGCGAGCGGCATGACGTCGAGCACGAGCAGCACCATGACCGCGAGCGTGAGCACGAGGTTCGCCCAGATGAGCTTCGGGCGGAGCGTGGCGCGGTCGGGGCTCAGCATCGTGTCGGCCATGGCGGTGTCGCGCTCGTCCTCGCCGAGGAGCGCCGGAGCGCGCAGTCCCGAGCCCTTCACCGTGAGGACGTTCGTCGTGCCGAGCGTGGCGCGCGCGCCGGGGTTGCCGACACCCGAGCGGAGCTTCGGGACGCGCATCCCGAAGCGGCCGGGGCGCGTCGTGCCGTCCTGCTCCCACAGCTCGTCGGCGCCTGTCAGGCTCAGTCGGCCCAGGCGCTTCCGCTCCGACAGGCCGAGCATCCACGACAGCCCCAGCGCGACGACGAGGCCGACGGCGAGCGAGGGGATCATCGGGACGAACACGTCGGTCGGCTGCAGACCCAGCGCGGTCGCCGCGCGCACGGTCGGTCCTCCCCACGGCACGATGTTCAGCGTGCCGTTCATGAGACCCGCGACGCACGTGAGGACGACGGGGCTCATCCCGAGGCGCAGGTAGAGCGGGAGCATGGCCGACGTCGTGATGATGAACGTCGTGGAGCCGTCGCCGTCGAGGGACACGGCACCCGCGAGCAGCGCGGTGCCGAGCACGACCTTGGCGGGATCGTCGCCGAGCGCGCGCGTGATGAATCGGATGAGCGGGTCGAACAGGCCGACGTCGATCATGATGCCGAAGTACATGATCGCGAACATGAGCAGCGCGGCGGTCGGGGCCATGTCGCCGATGGCCGAGATGACCATGTCGCCGATGCCGAGGCCCGCACCCGCGAACAGCCCGAAGATCGTCGGCACGAGGATGAGCGCCACCATGGGCGTGAGGCGCTTGGTCATGATGAGCACCATGAACGCGAGGATCATGGTGAATCCGAGGATCACGAGCATGTGACGTCCTTGTCGTCGAGCCGGTCCGCGTCGTCGCGATCGGCGGGAGAGCGTACCCGGGTGACGCTACGGTGCGACGCCGCTCCCGCGGACGATGCGCGCATTGTGCGGGCATCTGCGCGTTGAGCGGGTTGTGCGCATTCTGCTCGACCCCGACGGCGGGGATACTCGACGTATGCGGTTCACGACGAGGGTGTTCGCGATGCAGGTCGCGGCGGCCGCGGTCGTGATCGCCGTGTGCATCTCGGCGTTCGCCGTGCTCGGCATCGGGCAGCTGCGCGACGAGGCGGAGTCGACGGCGCTCGCCGTGGCGCGCACCGTCGCGAGCGACCCGCAGGTGCGGGCGGATGTCGCCGCCTCCGCGGGCGAGGAGGCGCTCGACGCCGATGCCCTGGCGGATGGCCCGCTGCAGGCGTATGCGGCGGGGATCGTCGCGCGCACGGACACGCTGTTCGTCGTCATCGCGAACGACCTGGGCCTGCGTCTCGCCCATCCCGACCCCGCGCTCCTCGGCGAGCGCGTGAGCACCGACTTCGCCCGCGTCATCGCGGGGGAGGAGGTCATCGCCTGGGAGCGGGGGACGCTCGGCGAGTCGGTCCGCGCCAAGGTGCCCGTGCTCTCACCGGATGGCGATGCCGTCGTCGGCGAGGTGAGCGTCGGGATCGCGCCGTCGCGCGTCTTCGCCGACGCGCCGCTGCTCGTCGGCGTCTTCGTCGTCATCGCGCTCGTCGCGCTCGGCATCGCCGCGCTCGTGTCCTTCCTCATCCGCCGTCGTCTCGAGCGGCTCACGCGCGGGGTCCAGCCGGAGGAGCTGGGCGGACTGCTGCAGAGCAGGGCGGCCATCCTCGAGGGCGTGCACGACGGCGTGCTGGCCGTCTCGGACGACGGCCTCGTGCGCGCCGTGAACGACGCCGCGGGCCTGCCGGAGGTCGTCGGCCGCCGGCTCGACGAGCTCGAGCTGCCGCCACGGCTCCGCGCGGCTCTCGACCAGGCGCTCGGAGGGGAGCCGCTCGTGCACGCCGAGCTCGTGCTCGCCGACCGCGTCGTCTACGTGGAGGTGCGTCGGGTGCACCACGGCCCGCGATCGCTCGGCGTCGTCGCCGTCCTCCGCGACCGCACCGACGTCGTCGCCCTCGCGGAGCGGCTCGACGCCGTGCGGGCGGCGACCAACGCGCTCCGCGCGCAGCGGCACGAGTTCGCCAACCGCATGCATGCCGTGCGCGGCATGATCGCGGCGGGCAGGGTCGACGAGGCCCAGGATCTGCTCGCGGAGTTCTCCGAACGCGGAGCCATCCCCGAGGAGGCGGGCATCGAGGTCGACGAGCCGTTCCTGCGCTCGTTCCTCGCAGCGAAGCGCATCGAGGCGCGCGAGCGGGGCGTCGACCTGCGGATCGGGGAGGACACCTTCGTCGTGGGGATCGTGGCCGAGGCCGAGGATGTCGCCGCCGTGCTCGGCAACCTCGTGGACAACGCCGTCACGGCGGCGTCCGCGGGAGAGGAGCCGCGGTGGGTCGAGGTGTCGCTCCTGGATGCGGGAGACGAGCTCGCGCTCACCGTGACCGACTCGGGGCCCGGGGTCGACGAGCCGGAGTCGGTGTTCGAGAAAGCGCGTCAGGCGGAGGATGATGCGACCGAGCGCGTGCACGGACGCGGGATCGGTCTGCCGCTCGCGCGGCGCTTCACGCGCCGACGCGGCGGCGAGCTCTGGCTGGCGGAGCCGCGCGGGGAGGGGCACGGCGCGGTGTTCGCGGCGCGGCTTCCCGGCGTCATGAGGGAGAGGGAGACATGACCGGCATCCGGGTGCTCATCGTCGACGACGATTTCCGCGTGAGCGGCATCCACCGCGACCTCGTCGACGCCCGCCCGGGCTTCACGGCGCTGCCGCCCGTGCGCGATGCGGCGTCCGCGCGCATCGCCATCCGCGATCTCGGGCCCGACCTGCTGCTCCTCGACGTGTATCTCCCCGACGGCGACGGCATCGAGATCGGCCGCGAGGCGGGCATCGACCGCTTCGTGCTGAGCGCGGCCGACGACGTGCCGACCGTGCGGCGTGCGCTCGCGTCCGGGGCGCTGCACTACCTCGTCAAGCCGTTCGATCCGCGGGCACTGCAGGATCGACTCGACCGATATCTGCGCTACCGCAATCTGCTCGCGTCGGGGAGCGTCACGCAGGAGACGATCGACCGGGCGGTCGGCGTCCTCCATGGCGGCGCCGCGCCCGCGCCCGCTCGGGCGGGAACGCAGCAGCTCCTCCTCGATGCGCTCGCGGAGGGGGAGGCCTCCAGCGTCGAGCTCGCGGCGCGGACGGGGGTCTCGCGGGCGACGGCGCAGCGCCATCTCGCCGAGCTCGCCGCCCGCGGCGCGGTCGAGGTCTCGCTTCAGTACGGCACGGCAGGGCGCCCCGAGCACCGCTACCGGGTGGTGTGACGGGGCGCGGTCTCCTCCGGGCCGTGGTGCGGGCCCTTCGCGCTCCGGCGCGGTTCTCAGGCGCCGAGGACACCGAGCATTTATCGAAAGAATCTTCGATAAATGTGTTGACAGCGGGATGCCTCCACGGTAATTTTGTTCTATGGAGCCGTCTCCCTCGTTCACCTCTCTCGCTGACGGGCTGCGTGTCGCGGTCGCGGGGCTGGACGTGGCGGGTGCCGCCGCGGGGGAGCTTGCGCGGCTGGCCGAGACGCTGGGGGAGGTGCGGCGTCTGGCGGATGCGGCGCTGGTGCCGGTGGCGGCGGAGATCTCCCGGCAGTCGCGTCGTGAGCTCGGGAAGGACTCCTTCGCGCGGAAGCAGGGGTTCACGGGCGCGGTGGCGTTGCTGAGCGCGGTCACCGGGATGGCCTCGGCGGAGGCGTCGCGGCTGATCCGGGTCGGTGAGGCGACCGCGCCTCGTGCGAACCTGATCGGGGAGACGCTGCCGTCGACGCATCCGCATGTGGCGGACGCTGTCCGGGATGGCCGGTTGAGTGCCGCCTCTGCCGGCCTCGTCGTCGCGATGCTGGACCGTGTGGCCGTGCGGGCGGGGGATGCGGCGTGTCTGTCGATGGAGGAGATCCTCGTCGCCCGGATCCCGGGTCTCACCGGCGACGAGGTGCGCCGGCTTCTTCTGGATGTCGAGGAGCATCTCGATCCGGATGGGGCGGAGCCGCGGGAGGAGGGGCGTCGGGATGCGCGGATGCTGTCGTTCCGGACCGGACGCGACGGGATGGTGACGGTCACGGGCCGCCTCGACCCCGAGACGGCGGCGCCGGTCGTGGCGGCGATCGACCGGATCGTCACACGGAACATGCGCCGCAACGAGCACGAGCCCGATGAGGCGATGCGTGACCGGCGCACACCGGGGCAGATGCGGGCGGATATCCTCGCCGACCTGGCCCGTCACACCCTCGGCTGTGACCGGGTCCCGACGCGTCCGATCGCGACGATGGTCGTGAGGATGGGCCTGGACGACCTCACCGCCGCGCTCGACACCCACGACAGCACGACGGACAGGGCAGGGCAGGCGGGTGTCGCGTTCCGCACGCCGAGAGGCGGAGCAGGCGCGAGGAGCGACGGCGGGGCGGGCGCCGTGGTCCGGGTCGATGGGATCGAGCAGCCCCTCACCGCAGGAGCGATCCGGCGGATGGCCGCGGATGCGGAGATCATCCCGGTCGTCCTCGGAGGGAATAGCGAGATCCTCGACCTCGGACGCGCGAGGCGCCTGTTCACGCCCGCGCAGAAACTCGCCATCGCCGAACGTGATCAGGGGTGCGCGTTCTGCGGCGCCCCACCCTCCCACACTGTCGTGCACCACATCCGATGGTGGTCGAGAGGTGGCGGCACCGATCTCGACAACGCGATCCTGCTCTGCACTGCCTGCCACCACCGGGTCCACGGCGACGGATGGGACATCCACCTCGAAGGCACCGGCCGTGACGCCATCCCCTGGTTCACCCCACCAGCCTGGCTCGACCACACCAGAACACCCCGCCGCGGCGGACCCACCCGCTACCACCTCGCCGCCTGAGCGTGGGCGCGGGCGCGGGTCCCGGTCTCAGGCGGTGGCGATCTCCGACGGTTCCAGGCGGTGGCGATCCCCGACGGTGCCGCTGTGCCGGTCTCCCGCCGCCCGCGTCAGTCGATGCCGAGCTCGCGGCGCAGGCGTGCGACGTGGCCCGTCGCCTTGACGTTGTACAGCGCCTTCTCGACGACGCCGTCCTCGTCGAGCACGAACGTCGACCGGATGACGCCCTCGACGATGCGTCCGTAGCTGTTCTTCTCACCCCACGTGCCGTACGCCTCGTGCACGGCGTGGTCGGGGTCGCTCAGCAGCGTGAACGTCAGACCGTCGCGCTCACGGAACCGGCGCAGCTTCTCCGGCTCGTCGCGCGAGATGCCGATCACGGTGTAGCCGGCGCCCTCGAGCGAACCCAGGCTGTCGCGGA
Source organism: Microbacterium sp. NPDC055683 (assembly GCF_053617895.1). Taxonomy (NCBI): domain Bacteria; kingdom Bacillati; phylum Actinomycetota; class Actinomycetes; order Micrococcales; family Microbacteriaceae; genus Microbacterium; species Microbacterium sp. NPDC055683. The sequence goes on from NZ_JBSHGQ010000029.1 coordinate 19,045, forward strand.
AGTCGCACGCCTGCTTCGCGCAGCCGACGGTGAGCGCCTCGGGATAGAAGTAGACCACGACCCGACGCCCGCGCAGGTCGGCGAGCGAAACGCGCTCGCCATCCTGATCGGCGAGGGTGAAGTCGGGGGCTGCGGTACCGGGTTCGAGGCGCGTCGTCATAGGCCATCCACCCTACCGGCGGCCGTCGGGAGACGGCCGCCGGCGGGCCTCATGCGGCGACGGCCAACGGCGCCCGCCGCCCGAGCGCGGCCCCGAGCAGCACCGTGCGCATCGCGCGCTCGGCGCCGTCCGTCACGAACTCGGCGCCCCGCGCGAACGCCTCCGGAAGGGCGACGGGCGATGGCAGCACGCACTGGATGGCGTCGATCCCCGCCCCGTACACCGCTTCGGCGTGCACGCCGATCGTGCCGGCGAGCGCGAGCACGGGCTTGCCGTGCCGCTTCGCGCGCACGGCGACCTCGGCGGGGATCTTGCCGTGGGGCGTCTGCACGTCGATCGACCCCTCCGCCGTGATGACGAGGTCGGCCCCGGCGATCTCGCCATCGAGGTCGACCGACTCGAGCATCACCTCGAATCGCGGAACGAGCGTCGCGCCGATCGCGGCCAGCCCGGCGCCGAGGCCGCCCGACGCCCCCGTGCCCGGCGCCCGTCGCAGATCGACTGATCCTCCCGCGACATCGCGTTCGAGGGTGCGCGCCCAGCGCTTCAGCCACTTCGCCATCCGCTCGACCTGGCGCGGGCTCGCACCCTTCTGCGGCCCGAACACCCGCGCCACCCCCGCCGGCCCCGTCAGGACGTTCGTCGGATTGCACGCCACGACGATCTCGGTCTCGGCGAGTCGCGGATCGAGCTGCGCCGTGTCGATGCGGGCGAGCCGGGAGAGGCCTCGCGCGCCGTCGGGGATGTCGCGCCCCTCGGCATCCAGCAGACGGGCGCCGAGAGCGGAGAGGGCCCCGGCTCCGCCGTCGGAGGTGCCGGAATCGCCGCACCCGACGAGGATGCGGCGGCATCCGCGGTCGAGGGCGGCACGGATGAGCTCGCCGACGCCGCGCGTCGTCGTGCGCGTCGGATCGCGGTGGTCGCGCGGGACGAGGCTCAGCCCCGCGGCCGCCGCCATCTCGACGACCGCCGTCGCCCCGCCGTCGACGATGCCGAAGCGGCTGGCGACGGGAGCGCCGACGGGCCCGGTGACCTCGCGCTCGACGAGCTCGCCGCCGAGCGCCGCGACAAGCGCGGCCGCGGTGCCCTCCCCGCCGTCGACGAGCGGGAGGCAGCGGATGCGGGCATCGGGGACGACGCGCCGGACGCCGACGGCGATGGCATCGGCGACCTCGTCGGAGCCGAGTGACTCCTTGAAGCCGCTGGGCGCGATGAGGACGGTGAGGGGTGCGGACATGACGGCTCCTTCTTCGGAACGGATGGGAGGGGGAGAGAGGTCAGATGACGGCGGGCACGCCCAGCAGGGGCCAGAGGAACACCGCGGCGACGAGCACGGTCGCGATGGCGAACGGGGCCACGAGGAGTGCGAAGGCCAGCAGTTCGCGACGGTCGAAGCACGCGACGCCCTCGACGTCGGAGAACAGGGCGACCGGCTTCGCCGACGACGTCAGCGTGAGGCAGAATCCGGCGGCCGCCGTCGAGGCGAGAGCGGCCGACGTCGGGTTCAGCCCGGCGGCCGCCGCGAGCGGGAGCACGACGGGCAGGAGCACCGTGGCGCGCGCCGACCGCGACGGCACGACGAGATGCGCTCCCGCCGAGACGAGCACGATCGCGAAGAGGGCGGCGAACGGGGTGCCGCCTCCCAGCGCCCCCAGCGCGGCGTCGGCGAGGCGATCGGCCGCGCCGGTCGAGACGAGGGCGGAGCCGAGCGCGAGCGTCGCGGCGAGGAACAGCAGGAGCGACCAGGGCACGGCGGCGAACGCGGGCTTGGGGGCGACGACGCCGACAGCCGGCAGCAGCACGGCAATGGCTCCCGCCATCGCCACGATCGCCGCGGGCAGCCCGTGCAGCGGCTCGGTCGCCCACAGCACGATGACGATGACGAGCACGGCGAGCGCGCGCCACTCGGCGGCGGAGGGGCGCACACCGTGCAACGACCGGTGGCGCGCGCGGAGGGCACGGGCGATCTCGGTGACGTCGACACGGCGATCCCGGCGCTCGAGGAAGCCGAAGAGCATCACCTCGGTCGCGACGGCGCAGGACACGAGAGCCACGGGCAGGCCGAGCGCCGCCCACAGCAGGAAGTCGACGCGGTCGCCCGTCGTGAGGCGGATGAGCTCGGCCGCGATGAGGTGCGCGCCGGCGCCGAGCAGCGACGCCATGGCGGAGAGGAGGATGACGGCGGGGAAGAGGAGCGAGAATCCGACCTGCAGCCGCCTGCTCGCGAGGGGCTGGGCGAGCCCGCGGAAGACGGGGACGGCCAGCGCCGCGCGGCCGCTCGTCGACGGCACGGCGAAGGCCGTGAGCACGAGCGCCGCCGTCGTCAGATGGGCCAGCGCGCGCACGGATCGTGCGCGGCCGATGAGAGCGGCGGCAGCGCGCTCCACGACACCCGACGACGTGAGGCCCGCCGCGAGCACGCACGAGCCGATGAGCAGCCAGACGGTGTCGTCTCCGAGAGCGGCGAGGAACCCGTCGGCGGGGAGCGCCCCCGCGAGCACGAGGGCGAGACCGGCGCCGATCGCGATGACCGTGTCGTCGACCCGCGTGAGCAGCCATCCCGCCGTCGCAGCGCCGAACACCGCCGCGACGGCGCGGCCGTCGTGGTCCCACCCGTCCGTCGCCAGCCAGGCGGCGATCGCCGCGGCGACGACACCGGCGGCACGGAGCGCGGGAGCGGCGATCCGGCGGGAGCGGGCGTCCCGGCGGGAGGGGGCGGTGCCGGCGGGGGCGGCGAGGGCTGCGGCGGACATGGAGACCACCCTGCCGACGCGCGCTAAGGCGCCCTCCAGGCCCGCGTGAGCGCGCTCTTACGGAGCGCGGGATGCTCTTAGAACAGGTCCTCGAGCTCGGCTCGCTCGCCCGTCGCGTCCGCGATCGCGAGGCGCGCGGCGAACCATCCGGCCATCCCGTGCACCCCCGGGCCGGGAGGCGTCGACTGCGAGGCGAGGTACACGCCGCGCACCGGCGTGCGCCAGGGTGCGGGGCTCAGCACGGGGCGCGCGAGCAGCTGGTCGACGGCGACGGACCCGCCCGCGAAGTCGCCCCCCACGGCGGACGGGTTGTACGCCTCGAGGTCCGTCGCCGTCGCCGAATGCGACGCGAGGACCCGGTCGCGGAAGCCGGGCGCGAACCGCTCGATCTGGCGTGTGATCGTCTCCGTCGCGTCGAACGTCGAGCCGTTCGGCACGTGGATGTAGCTCCACAGCACGTGCTTGCCCTTCGGTGCGCGGGTCGGGTCGAGCACGCTCGGCTGCACCGTGAGCACGTACGGGCGCTCCGAGATGCGGCCCTCCGCGACCGCGCGCTCGCTCGCCTCCATCTCGGGGCGCGTGCCGCCGACATGCACGGTCGGCGTCAGCCGCACATCCTCGTTCGCCCACGGGACGGGGCCGTCGAGGGCGAAGTCGACCTTCGCGGCGCCCGGACCGTATCGGAACGACCGGATGGCGCGTGCCCAGCGCTCGGGAACGCCCGGCAGCGTGAGCGCGAGGCGCGGCGCCGTGGCGAGCACGAGCACGTCGCCGCGCGCCGGATCGCCCCAGTCGAGATCGCGGAGGTCGTCGATGCGCCGCCCCGTCTCGATGACGCCGCCGTGCGCCCGCAGGTCGTCCGCGAGCGCGTCGGGCACGGCCTGCGCCCCTCCCACGGGGAACCCCCATCCGTCGGCGTGCGCCTGCGCCGCCAGCAGCAGACCGCCCGCCGCGGCCCCGACCGAGGGGATGACCGTGGTGAGGTGAGCCATGACGCCCGTGAGGAGCGCCTGCGCCTCCTCGGTGCGGAACGTCCGGCGCCCGAGCGCCGTGCCGAGCTCGAGCGCGCGCAGCCCGAACCGCGCGGCGACGATGGGATCCCTCGGGATCCTCAGCATCTGGTTGCCCGTGAAGTCGGACACCCCCGCGATCCGCCGTGCGAGTGGGCGCAGCACGGCCTTCCACGCGCGCGCATCGGGCCCGAGGGCGTCGGCGGTCCGCCGGATGTCGCGCCACGCGACAGCCGCGCGGTCCCCGTCGAGCGGCTGCGCGTACGACGCGTCCGGCACGATCCAGCCGACCTTCTCGCGCATGCCGAACGCCGCGAAGAACGGCGACGTGAACGCGGCGGGATGCACGGCGGAGCAGACGTCGTGACGGAACCCGGGGAGCGTCAGCTCCGCCGTGCGCGCGCCGCCGCCGATGCCCTCGTGCGCCTCGACGACGACGACGTCGAAGTCGGCGCGTGCGAGGGCGACCGCCGCCGCGAGCCCGTTGGGACCGCTGCCGATGACCGTCGCGCGCCGCCTCGCCATACGGCCATCCTGCCAGACGGGCGCCGCCGCGGAACCGTCAGACGAAGGCGCCGACCCCCGTGAGATCGCGGCCGATGAGGAGCGCCTGCACGCTCTCGGTGCCCTCGTACGTGTGAATCGCCTCGATGTCGGCGAGGTGCTGCATGACGCGGTACTCGAGGAGGATGCCGTTCCCGCCGAGCATGTCCCTCGCGGTCCGCGCGATGTCGCGCGCCGTGCGCGTGCAGTGGTACTTCGCGAGCGACGCCTGCGTCGGGCGCATCGCCCCCGCCGCCTCGAGGTCGGCGAGACGCCGCAGGTACAGCTGCATCGACGTGAGCTGCGCGAGCATCTGCGCGAGCCGCTCCTGCACCATCTGCGCGCGGGCGAGCGGACGGCCGAACTGCTCGCGCTGCCCGCTGTACGCGAGCGCCGCCTCGAAGCACGCCGTCGCATGCCCCAGGGCCGACCACGCCACCCCCGACCGCGTGGCGAACAGCACGCGCGACGTGTCGCGGAACGAGTGCGCTCCCGGGAGGACGGCGTCGAGCGGGAGCCGCACGCCCTCGAGACGGATGTGGGCCTGGTGGATGGCGCGCAGTGCGATCTTGCCCTCGATGACCGTGCCCGTGTAGCCCGGCGTCGCCTGCTCCACGAGGAAGCACCGCACGGCCCCGTGGTCGGCGTCGCCGGTGTCGTCCACGCGCGCCCACACGAAGGTGATCCCGCCCGAGGCCCCGTTGCCGATCCACTTCTTCGCGCCGTCGAGGACCCACCCGTCGCCGTGACGGCGTGCCGTCGTCTCGAGCGACGTCGAGTCGGAGCCGTGATCGGGCTCGGTGAGCGCGAAGGCGCCCAGCACCTCGCCGCGCAGCAGCGGTCCGAGCCAGCGCTCCTGCTGCGCGGCGCTCCCGAACAGCGCGAGGGTGCGCAGCGCGAGACCGCCCTGCACCGCGAGGACGGTGCCGAGCGAGCCGTCGTGCCGCGAGGTCTCCATGTTGACGAGGCCCGCCGCGAGCGGCGACATCGCGGGCACATCCGGATGGTCGACGCCGTCGGCGAGAAGGCCTGCGGCGCCGAGATCGGCGAGCACCTCGACGGGGTACTCGGCGCGGTCCCAGGCGGCGGCCATCCGCGGCGCGAGCCGCTCTCCGACCTCCCGCGCCCGCTGCCACGCGTCGCGATCCGCTCCCTCCACATCCGCGAAGACCCCGTAGTAGTCGGTGTCCAGAACCTGCGCGATGTCGTACGACGAGACCCGCTCGCCGGGGAGGTGCTCCGTTGCCATGGCCTCGATCGTAGGCAGGCGCCGCGGCGGCCATCCCCTAAGCTGGAGGAAGTCTTCAAAAGGAGCAGGGATGTTCATCGTCGCTTTGGTTCTCTTCCTCGCCGGGATCGCGCTCTTCGGCGTGGCGTTCATGGTGCCCGCCTTCCAGGCGCTGGTCTTCGTCGCGGGCATCCTGTGCGTGTGCCTCGCGATGGCGCTGCCGATGCACCTCAAGACCAAGTAGCACCCGCCTCCTCGACGAGCGGCCCCGGGAGACCGGGGCCGCTCTTCGCGTCTGCGGGGCCCGGTGACCGGGAGGGCGCGCAGGGGAGAACCTCCGCACGGTAGTAGGCTTGAGGCTCGGTCGAGATATCTCGACGTCGAGACGTTTCCACGCGTCTTGTCCCGTGGCCCCATCGAAGGAATGCAACGTGGATCTGTACGAGTACCAGGCACGAGACCTTTTCGAGAAGTACGAGGTGCCGGTGCTCGCCGGCATCGTCGCGGACACCCCCGAGGAGGTGAAGGCGGCAGCCGAGAAGATCGGCGGCGTCGTGGTGGTCAAGGCCCAGGTCAAGACCGGAGGCCGCGGCAAGGCCGGCGGCGTCAAGGTCGCGAAGACCCCCGACGAGGCCTATGAGGCGGCCAAGGCCATCCTCGGCCTCGACATCAAGGGCCACGTGGTCCAGCGCGTCATGGTCGCGCAGGGCGCCGACATCGCCCGCGAGTTCTACTTCTCGGTCCTCCTCGACCGCTCCAACCGCTCCTACCTGTCGCTCGCGAGCGTCGAGGGCGGCATGGAGATCGAGCAGCTCGCCGTCGAGAAGCCCGAGGCGCTCGCGCGCGTCGAGGTGAACCCGCTGACCGGCATCGACAAGGACAAGGCGATCGAGATCGCCCGGGCCGGCGGATGGGACGAGGACCTCGTCGAGAAGGTCGCCGACGTCTTCGTGAAGCTCTACGCCGTGTACACGGGCGAGGGCGCGACCCTCGTCGAGGTGAACCCGCTCGTGCTCACGGGCGCCGGCGACATCGTCGCGCTCGACGGCAAGGTGTCGCTCGACGACAACGCCAGCGAGGTGCGCCACCCCGAGCACGAGGAGCTCGAGGACAAGGGTGCGGCCGACCCGCTCGAGGCGAAGGCCAAGGAGTCGGGTCTCAACTACGTCAAGCTCGACGGCCAGGTCGGCATCATCGGCAACGGCGCGGGCCTCGTCATGTCGACGCTCGACGTCGTCGCCTACGCGGGCGAGAACCACGGCGGCGTGAAGCCCGCCAACTTCCTCGACATCGGAGGCGGCGCGAACGCGCAGGTGATGGCCAACGGCCTCGACGTCATCCTCGGCGACGAGCAGGTCAAGAGCGTCTTCGTCAACGTCTTCGGCGGCATCACGTCGTGCGTCGCCGTCGCGGAGGGCATCGTCAAGGCGCTCGAGATCCTCGGCGACCACGCCACGAAGCCCCTCGTCGTGCGTCTCGACGGGAACCAGGTCGAGGAGGGCCGCGCCATCCTCCAGGCCGCGAACCACCCGCTCGTCACGCTCGCGGCGGGCATGGACGAGGGCGCCGACAAGGCCGCCGAGCTGGCGAACGCCTGAGACGGAAGAGGACACAGGGACATGTCGATCTACCTCAACAAGGACTCCAAGGTCATCGTCCAGGGCATCACGGGCGGTGAGGGCACGAAGCACACGGCCCTCATGCTCAAGGCCGGGACGAACATCGTCGGCGGCGTGAACGCGCGCAAGGCCGGCACCACCGTCACGCACGAGAAGCCCGGCGCCGGCGAGGTCGAGCTGCCGGTCTTCGGCTCCGTCGCCGAGGCCATCGAGAAGACGGGCGCCGACGTGTCGATCGCGTTCGTGCCGCCCGCCTTCACGAAGGCCGCCATGATCGAGGCCATCGACGCCGGCATCGGCCTGCTCGTCGTCATCACCGAGGGCGTGCCCGTCGGAGACACCGCCGAGGCGTGGGCGTACGCGATCGAGAAGGGCAACAAGACCCGCATCATCGGCCCGAACTGCCCCGGCATCATCACGCCGGGCGAGTCGCTCGTCGGCATCACGCCCGCGAACATCACGGGCAAGGGCCCCATCGGCCTGGTGTCGAAGTCGGGCACGCTGACGTACCAGATGATGTTCGAGCTGCGCGACCTCGGCTTCTCGACCGCCATCGGCATCGGCGGCGACCCCATCATCGGCACGACGCACATCGACGCGCTCGCCGCCTTCGAGGCGGACCCCGAGACGAAGGCGATCGTCATGATCGGCGAGATCGGCGGCGACGCCGAGGAGCGCGCGGCCGACTTCATCAAGGCGAACGTCACGAAGCCCGTCGTCGGCTACGTCGCGGGCTTCACGGCCCCCGAGGGCAAGACGATGGGTCACGCGGGGGCCATCGTGTCGGGCTCCGCCGGCACGGCGCAGGCCAAGAAGGAGGCCCTCGAGGCCGCCGGCGTCAAGGTCGGCAAGACGCCGAGCGAGACGGCCGCCCTCATGCGCGAGATCATCGAGCAGCTGTAGCGCTCAGCGCGTCGCTTCCGCGACCGCACGCCGCGAGCCGCCCCCGGGATCCGTTCCCGGGGGCGGCTCGCGGCGTGTCGTCCCGCTTCGCCCGCGGGGCGACCGGGGCCGGGGCTCCTACTCCGGCTTCCGTGCGCGCGAAGGCTGCACGCGCGGGGGCTCTCCCGGCATCTTCGGGAAATCGGGCGGGAACGGCAGCTCGCCGAGCCCGTCGGCGAGGTCGCGCTCCCACCACTCCAGCAGCGTGTCGATCCGGGCCGGGGAGGCGGCGAACCCCTCCCAGGGATCGCCGACGGCGGCGAGGCGCTCCGGAACCGACCGCACCGTGAACGCGTGCGGGTCGACTCCGTCGAGCTCGTCCCACGTGATCGGCGTCGACACCGTCGCCTGCGCCACCGGCCGGGGGCTGTAGGCGCCGGCCATCGTCCGGTCGCGGTTGGCCTGGTTGAAGTCGACGAAGATGCGCGCTCCGCGCTCCTCCTTCCACCAGCTCGTGGTGACCTCCGACGGCATCCGGCGCTCCAGCTCGCGTGCGGCGGCGATGACGGCGTGTCGCACGTCGAGGAACTCCCACCGCGGCTCGATGGGGCAGAACAGGTGGATGCCGCGGTTGCCGCTCGTCTTGATCCACGACGCCAGCCCCGCCTCATCGAGCACGGCGCGCATGCCGTGCGCGGCGCGCGCGGCGTCCGGGAACCCCGTCCCCGGCTGCGGGTCGAGGTCGATCCGCAGCTCCACGGGATGGTCGGCGTCGGACGCGAGCGACGCCCACGGATGGAAGACGACGGTGTTCATCTGCGTGGCCCAGACGATCGCGGCGGGCTCCGTGAGGACGAGCTGCGGATGGCGGCGCCCGCTGTTGTACGTCACGGTCACCGCCTCCACGTAGTCGGGAGCGCCCTTGGGCGGGTTCTTGGAGAAGAAGCTCTCGCCCTCGACGGAGTCGGAGAACCGCTCCAGCGACACGGGACGGTTCCCGTTGTGGGCGAGGAACGGCCCCGACACGGCGATGAGGTACTCCGCGAGCTCGCGCTTCGTCACGCCGACCTCGGGCCACAGCACGCGGTCGGGGCTCGACAGGCTGATCTCGCGCGGGCCGTGCGGCCCCGTGACCGTGAGCGGGATGCGGGGCGACGCCATCACGCCTCCCCGAAGCCCGACTCGACGAGCGCGCGCACGACGTCGATGGCGCGGTCCGCGTCAGGGCCCTCCGCGGTCACGTCGATGACATCGCCCTTGCGCGCCCCGAGCGCCATGAGCCCGACGAGGCTGCGTCCGTCCACCGCGGGGCGCGTCGCCGTCCCGATGCGCACGACGGCGTCGACATCGCGGAGCGCGCTCGCGAGCGCCGCCGCCGGCCGCGCGTGCAGGCCGATCTCGTTCGTCAGCGCGAACGACTCCGAGCGGCCGGGTGCCGAGGCGGCGGGTTCCGGCTCGTCCGCATCGGCGCCGAGGTGCCGCAGCTTGGCGTCGAGCGCCCGCCGCGCCTCCCGCTCGACCTCGAGCAGCGTGCCGCCGGCAGCCGCGCGGGCCAAGGCGGCGACGAGCCCCTCGACGAGCGGGGCGGCGGCGAGCCGCACCTCTCCGCGTGGGGCGGCGAGGTCGAGCGCGAGCTCCGACGAGAGGATGGCCGAGCCCAGGTCGGTGAAGACGAGGGTGCCGTCGGGGGAGGAGACCTCGTCGATCGCGGCCGCGATGAGCGCGGCGTCCGTGCCCGTCGCGCCGCCGGCCGTCCCCGCGGCGACACGGAGCTCGAGCGGGGCTCCTTGCGCCATCTCCGCCGCGAGCGCGACGGCGGCCTCGGCGAGCGCGACACTGTGGGAGACGACGACGAACGAGATCACGACGTCTCCTCCGCGCCCCGGCCGACCGCGTCATCGAGGGCGGCGAACAGCAGCGCCGTCGACTCCGATCCCGGATCGACGTGGCCCGCGCTCCGTTCGCCGAGGTAGCTCGCGCGGCCCTTGCGCGCGATGAGCGGGGCGGTGGCGGCGCTCGCCTCGCGCGCGGCGTCGGCGGCAGCCCTGCTCGCCGCCGGCACGTCATCGGATGCGGTCTCGAAGGCGGCGACGGCGGGGGTGAGCGCGTCGACCATCGTCTTGTCTCCGGGCTCCGCCTTGCCGCGGGCGACGACGCCGTCGAGTCCCGCCCGCAGCGCGGCGGCGAACGCCGCGCCGTCGAGGGTCGCGACCTGCCCCGCCGCGGCGCCGAAGCGCAGGAAGAACGTGCCGTAGAGGGGGCCGCTCGCGCCGCCCACGGTCGACACCAGCGCCATCCCCGTCGTGGTGCCGAACGCCTCCGCTGTGGCGGGCGGCGCGGCCGCCAGGCGTTCCGTCGCGGCAGTCGTCCCGCGCGCCATGTTCGCCCCGTGATCGGCGTCGCCGATGGCGGAGTCGAGGGCGGTCAGGCGCTCCTCGTCGGCGACGACGCGATCGCGGAACAGCTCCACCCAGCGGACGAGAGCGTCGAGGTCCACGGCCATCCTCAACGCCCCCACCGCAGCGCCGGCGTCTCGACGGGCGCATCCCACAGCGAGAGCAGCTCGTCGTCGGCGGCGAGCAGCGTGAGCGAGCACCCCGCCATGTCGAGCGACGTGATGTAGTCGCCCACGAGCGTCCGGGCGACGACCACACCCGCCCGCTCGAGGAGCGCGGCGACCTCGCCGTACATGAGGTACAACTCGATCAGCGGCGAGCCGCCCATGCCGTTCAGCATCGCGATGACCGGCCCAGAGCGGAAGTCGCGGTCGGCGAGAACGGGATCGACGAGCATCCGCGCGATCTCGCGCGCGGGGGCCAGCGGAACGCGGTGCCGGCCTGGCTCGCCGTGGATGCCGATGCCGATCTCTATCTCGTCGTCGCCGATCTCGAACGTGGGGCGGCCCGCCGCCGGCACGGTGCCGCTCGTGAGGGCCATCCCCATCGAGCGTCCCGATGCCGAGACCTTCTCGGCGATGCGGACGACCTCGTCGAGCGGACGGCCCTCCTCCGCCGCGGCGCCCGCGATCTTCTCCAGCAGCACCGTGAGCCCCACGCCGCGACGGCCGGCCGTGTACGTCGAGTCCTCGACCGCGACATCGTCGTGGACGAGGACGGAGGCCACGCGCGTGCCCGACGCCTCGGCGAGCTCGGCGGCCATCTCGAAGTTCATGACGTCGCCCGTGTAGTTCTTGACGATGTGGAGGACGCCGCCGCCCGCATCGGCCGCCGTCGTCGCCGCGAGGATCGGTTCCGGCGTGGGCGAGGTGAACACCTCGCCGGCGACCGCGGCGTCGAGCATCCCGAAGCCGACGTACCCGCCGTGGAGGGGCTCGTGGCCGGAGCCTCCGCCCGAGACGAGCGCCACCCGCCCCGGCTCCTTCTGCGCCGCGCGGAGCACCACGCGGTGATCCGCGTCGATCCGCAGCGACGGATGGGCCGCCGCCATCCCCGCGAGCGCGTCGGGCACGACCGCCGCGACCTCGCCGATGAGTTTCTTCATGGGGTGCCCCCTTGCGATCGATGCCCCGCCCGTACGCCTCACTATCGGCAGGCCCGCGCAGGAGTGTCAAGGGGCGCGGCCGGATGTGCACGGCGAGCGCCCCCTGCCCTCCGCCGCGTCGTAGGCTCGTGCCATGCCGCTTCAGGGAGAGTACGCACCGAGCACGTCGCAATGGGCCCGCGAGCAGGCGGAGGCCTTCGAGTCCTCCGGCGGGACGGAGGCCGCTGTCCTCCCCGGGACGGACTGGCCCATCATCGTCCTCACGAACAAGGGCGCGCAGAGCGGGAAGCTGTACAAGACCGCGCTCATGCGCGTCGAGAACGAGGGCCGCTACGCCGTCGTCGCCTCGAAGGGCGGCGCCCCGAAGCCTCCCGTCTGGTACCACAACGTCGTCGCGAACCCGCACGTCGAGCTGCAGGACGGGGCGGACCGCCGCGACTACCTCGCCCGCGAGCTCGACGTCGACTCCGACGAGTACGCCCAGTGGTGGGACCGCGCCGTCGCCGCCTACCCGCCGTACGCCGAGTACCAGGAGAAGACGTCGCGCCGCATCGCCGTGTTCGTGCTGGAGCCGTTCGAGGCGTAACCGGCCGACAGCGGCGCGGGGCCGGGGAACTCGCACCGCGCGCGGGTAGGGTCGATGCGCCATGCACCGGATCCTCATCGCCCTGCTCGCCGCGTTCGATGCCCTCGTGGCGGCGCTCGCCGGTCTCGCGGTCGCCCTGGCGCCCCTCACCCTGCTCTGGGCGCTGACGCTGGGGACCGGCGCCGACTGGTCGGCCCTGTGGCCCGCAGCCGCCCGCATCTGGCAGCTGGGCAATCTCGTCCCGCTGTCCGTCGCCCTCGACGACGACGCGATCGTCGCGCTCGGCCTGCCCGACGACGGCGGCACGTTCGGCCTCTCGCTCGCGCCCCTCGCGTTCGCCGTGTTCTCCGTCCTCTTCGCGGCACGATCCGGACGCCGCGCGGTGCGCAGCGGAGCAGGCGCCACGGGGGTGCTCGCCGGGATCGCGGCGACCGCCGCCGTCGCCGCCGCCGTGCAGCTCACCTCCGCGACCGCCGTCGTCACGGCCGAGACCTGGCAGGCCGTCGTGCTGCCCGTCGCCGTCTACGGGGCGGGGGCCGTCGCCGGGGCCTGGGCCGAGGGATGGGCGGAGGGCGACGGCGGCCTCGTCGACGCCGTGCGGGCGCGCGTGGACGCGTGGCCCTCGAAGTGGCGGGAAGTGCCGTCGCTCGCCGTGCGCGGGGCCGCGGTCGCGGTGACGGGGGCCGTCGGCGCTTCGGCGATCGCCGTCGTCGTGTCGGCGGTGCTCCGGGCCGACGAGGTCGTCGCCCTCTTCGAACGCGCGCAGGCCGACGCGCTGGGGGCGACGGCCATCGCGCTCGCGCAGCTCGCATACGTGCCCACGCTGATCGGATGGGCCCTCGCGTGGGTCGCGGGGCCCGGATTCGCGATCGGCGCGGGAACGGCCGTGTCGCCCGCCGGCACGCAGCTCGGTGTCGTCCCCGGCATCCCCGCGCTGGGGCTGCTCCCCGAGCAGGGGTCGCCCTGGCTCCTCCTCGTGCTGCTCGCGCCCGTCGCCGCGGGCGCGGCGGCGGGATGGCTCGCGCGGTCGCTCCTCGTCGCGGAGTGGCGGATCGACCCTCCCGAGCAGCCCGAGTACGCGAACGAGGCGCCGCGCGAGCCGGTCTCGCCGCGGCTCGTCCTCGCCCTCGCGATCGCCGCGCTGTCGGGCGCGGCCGCCGCGCTCGTCGCCGTCGTCACATCCGGGTCGATGGGGCCGGGCCGCCTGGCCGCCGTGGGCGCGGATCCCGGCCCCGTCGCGCTCGCCGTGGGCCTCGAGGTGCTCGTGGGCGCGGCCATCCTCCTGCTCGCGCCGCGCTCGCGCGCGGCGGCGGGGGATGAGGCGGAGCCGGACGCGGCGGAGCGCGATGCGGCGGACAGGGGGCTGAGCGGCGCGCCGCTAGACTAGGCGCGTGCTCTCGGTCGCCGTCCTCATCTCTGGCACCGGTTCGAACCTCCGCGCCCTCCTCGACGCCGCCGCCGAACCCGGATTCCCCGCCCGCATCGTCGCCGTCGGCGCCGACCGCGACGCCGAGGGCCTCGCGCACGCGACGCACTTCGGGATCCCGACGTTCACCGTCCCCTTCCGCGCGTTCGCCACGCGCGAGGAGTGGGGCGAGGCCCTCGCCGGACGGCTGCGCGAGGTGGGAGCGGACCTCGTCGTCCTGAGCGGGCTCATGCGCCTTCTGCCCGGTGCGCTCGTCGACGAGTTCGCGCCGCGCCTCATCAACACGCATCCCGCGTTCCTGCCCGAGTTCCCCGGTGCGCACGGCGTGCGCGATGCGCTCGCCGCCGGCGTCGACGAGACGGGTGCGAGCGTGATCATCGTCGACAGCGGGGTGGACTCCGGCCCGATCCTCGCGCAGGAGCGCGTGCCCGTGCTGCCCGGCGACGACGAGGAGACGCTGCACGACCGCATCAAGCCCGTCGAGCGGCGGCTTCTCATCGACGTCGTCCGCCGCGTCGCGGACGGCTCCCTCGACCTCGAGTCCCCGGCGCCCTGACGCCAGATCCCCGCAACACCGAGAAGGAGCCATCCATGGCCGGCCCTCGCCACGACAGCTCGCTCTACCGCGAGCGCGACATCGTCCCCATCCGCCGTGCGCTCGTCTCGGTGAGCGACAAGACCAACCTGCTGCAGCTCGCCGAGGCTCTCGCGGCCGCGGGCGTCGAGATCGTGTCGACCGGCTCCACGGCGGCGACCATCCGCGACGCCGGCCATGCCGTGACCGACGTCTCGAGCGTGACGGGCTTCCCCGAGTCGCTCGACGGGCGCGTCAAGACGCTGCACCCGAGTGTGCACGCGGGCCTGCTCGCCGACCTCCGCCTCGAGGACCACGAGCGCCAGCTCGGCGAGCTCGGCATCGCGCCGTTCGACCTCGTCGTGGTCAACCTCTACCCGTTCGTCGAGACCGTGCGCTCGGGAGCCGAGGGCGACGACGTGGTCGAGCAGATCGACATCGGCGGGCCCGCCATGGTCCGCGCCTCCGCGAAGAACCACGCCAACGTCGCGATCGTCGTGTCGCCGGAGTCGTACGGCGCCGTCATCGAGGCCGTCGCCGCGGGAGGGACGTCGCTCTCGCAGCGCCGTGAGCTCGCCGCGCGCGCGTTCGCGCACACGGCCGCGTACGACACCGCCGTCGCGGCGTGGTTCGCGGAGGGCACGATCGGCAGCGAGACCGAGCTGCCCGAGCACCTCACGATCAAGGCCGAGAAGCTCGGCGACCTCCGCTACGGCGAGAACTCGCACCAGCGCGCGGCGCTGTACTCGCGCGTGGGCGGCCACGGCATCGCCCAGGCGACGCAGCTGCAGGGCAAGGAGATGTCCTACAACAACTACGTCGACGCCGATGCCGCGCTGCGCGCCGCGTACGACTACGTCAAGCCCGCCGTCGCGATCATCAAGCACGCCAACCCGTGCGGCATCGCGGTCACCGCGCCGAACGCGCTCGACCCCATCGCGAGCGCGCACCTGCGCGCCCACGAGTGCGACCCGCTCTCTGCGTTCGGCGGCGTCATCGCGGCGAACCGGCCGGTCACGCTGAAGATGGCCGAGAACCTGCGCGACATCTTCACCGAGGTCGTCGTCGCTCCCGACTTCGAGCCCGCGGCGCTCGAGGTGCTGAAGGCCAAGAAGAACCTGCGCCTGCTCAAGCTGCCCGCCGACTGGAAGCAGGAGGAGATGGACGTCCGGCTCGTGTCGGGCGGTCTGCTGCTGCAGGACGCCGACCGGTTCCCCGACGACATCGAGTCGGTCGCGAAGGGCTGGGAGCTCGTCTCCGGCGAACGCCCGTCCGACGACGAGATGCACGACTTCATCTTCGCGTGGAAGACGTGCCGCGCCGTCAAGTCGAACGCCATCGTCCTCGCGAAGGACTCCGCGACGGTCGGCGTGGGCATGGGCCAGGTCAACCGCGTCGACTCCTGCAAGCTCGCGGTCGAGCGGGCCGGCGGTCGCGCAGCCGGGTCGATCGCGGCATCCGACGCGTTCTTCCCGTTCTCCGACGGCCCCGAGGTGCTCATCAACGCCGGGGTGCGCGCGATCATCCAGCCCGGCGGATCCGTTCGCGACGAGGAGACCATCGAGCTCGCCCGCGCGAACGGCGTGACGATGTTCTTCACGGGAGAGCGCCACTTCTTCCACTGAGACGCGTCCGCTGCGAGCCGGCCGGGATCCCCGGCCGGCTCGCGGCGTGTCCGGGGCCGGCACCAGCCACCGCGATGTCCGAAAACCGCGAGCCGAGGGCCATCCGCCGTGTCAGGCTGAGGGCATGAGCCCCGACATGACCTTCGCCGAGCGATACCGTGCGATCTCGTCGCGCGATGCCCGCTTCGACGGATGGTTCGTGACGGCCGTGCGCTCGACGGGCATCTACTGCCGCCCCAGCTGCCCCGCGCGCACGCCGAAGGAGGCCAACGTCACCTTCTACCCGACGAGCGCCGCAGCGCACGAGGCCGGCTACCGTGCCTGCAAGCGCTGCCTTCCCGAAGCCGCACCGGGGTCGCCGGAGTGGAACCTCCGCGCCGATGTCGTCGGGCGCGCCATGCGCCTCATCGCCGACGGCGTCGTCGAGCGCGAGGGCGTCGCCGGCCTGTCGGCACGACTCGGCTACTCCTCGCGCCACCTGGGCCGCCTGCTCGCGGCCGAGCTCGGCGCGGGGCCCCTGGGGCTCGCCCGTGCTCAGCGCGCCCACACCGCCCGCATGCTCCTCGTCGGCACGGACCTCCGCGCCGCCGACGTCGCGTTCTCCGCCGGGTTCGCGAGCGTCCGCCAGTTCAACGACACGGTCCGCGAGGTCTTCGGGATGACGCCGACCGCCCTCCGCTCGACGCGGCGCGGCGCCGACGCGCCGGCCGGCATCTCGCTCGTGCTCCCCGTCCGGGAGCCCTTCGACCACGCCGGGCTGTTCTCGTGGATGGCCGCGCGCACGCTCGCGGGCGTCGAGGAGGGCGATCAGGCCTCCTTCTCCCGCACCGTGCGCCTCCCCGGCGGGGCCGCGTGGTTCCGCCTCTCCTTCGACGGACGCCTGCGTCTCGATGCGCGACTCGAGAGCCTCGGCGACCTCGCGACCCTCGTCGCCCGCGTCCGCCGCCTGTTCGACCTCGACGCCGACCCCGTCGGCATCGACGCGTCCCTCGCCATCCACCCGGAGATCGCGCCCCTCGTCGTCGCCCGGCCGGGCATGCGCCTGCCCGGCGTCGCCGATCCGCACGAGATGCTCATCCGCGCCATGGTGGGCCAGCAGATCTCCGTCGCCGCGGCCCGCACCCATCTCACACGGCTCGTCGCCGACCTCGGCGAGGAGATCGAGCTCGGCGGCGTGCGCGGGCGGCTGTTCCCGACCATGTCGGCCGTCGCATCGCACGGTGCGGAGGTCCTGCGCGGACCCGCCGCCCGCATCAGGGCGATCGTCGAGGCGGCGGAGTCGCTCGCCTCCGGAGCGCTCCCGCTCACGGCTGCCGACGATCCCGCCGAGCAGCGCGCCGCACTCCTCGCCCTGCGCGGGGTGGGGGAGTGGACGGCCGACTACGTGGGGATGCGGGTGCTCGGCGCGCCCGACGTGCTCCTCCCCGGCGACGTCGCCCTGCGCACGGGCGCCGCAGCCCGCGGGCTCCCCGCCGATCCGCGCGCCCTCGTCGCCTGGGCGCAGCGCGCCGCCCCCTGGCGCTCCTACCTCTCGATGCACCTCTGGCGCGCCGCGCTCGACGCGCCGCGCACGCCCCGTCCGAAGGAGACCCCCGCATGACCGCCGTCCTCGAGACCCTCGACACCCCCGACGGGCCCTTCACGGTGCTGGCCGACGCCGACGGCGCCGTGCTCGCCTCCGGATGGACCGGCGACCCGGCCGCCGTCGTCGCGCGCGTCCATGCGGCGATCCGGCCGTCGCACGTCGCGACGGGGTCCGTCGCCGCGGCCGCCGCCGTTCGCGCGTACTACGAGGGGGACCTCGCCGCGATCGATTCCGTGCCGGTGCATCAGCACGGCACCCCGCTGCAGCGGGCGGGATGGGGCGCGCTGCGCGGCATCGCACCCGGTTCGCCGCTCACGTACACGGGATTCGCCACCGCGCTCGGCTCTCCCTCCGCGGTCCGCGCTGCGGCATCGATCTGCGCCCGCAACGCCCCCGCCCTGTTCGTGCCGTGCCATCGCGTCCTCCGCGGCGACGGCAGCATGGGCGGCTTCGCCTGGGGGGTCGACGTCAAGCGCGCGCTGCTCGCGCGCGAGGCCGGTCACATCGCGTCATCCGACGTGCCGACGGCGTCGACGCGCCCGTAGCGTCGTCTCCATGAGCGACTACTTCGATCGTCAGCACGACAAGGCGTACACGCGGGTCTACAAGGAGCAGACCCCCGACATCCTCGCCACCTGGAACGACTTCAACTCCGCCGTCTTCGCGAAGGAAGGACGCGCGCTCGAGCTCAAGCAGCGCGAGCTGATCGCGGTGGCGGTCGCCATCACGACCCAGTGCGTGTACTGCATCGATGCGCACTCGCAGGCGGCCGTCCGCGCCGGCGCCACCGAGGCGGAGCTCGCGGAGACGGCATGGGTGGCGACGGCCCTGCGTGCCGGCGGCGGGTTCGCCCACGGCCGACTCGCGTTCAAGCTGGGCGAGGAGGCCCACCGGCACTGAGCCGGAGGAGCACGGCGCCCAGGAGGGCGGCGACGGTGTCGGCGATGCCGCCCTCGTGCGCGAGGCGGCCCGACAGGCGCACGACGGCGTCCCCCGGTTCCGGCAGCCCCGGCGCCGAGGGGAGGCCGTCGCCGCCCGCGTCGGGCACGAGCGCGACGCCCAGCCCCGCACGCAGCGCCTCGACCACTCCGCCGAGGCTCGCCGCCTCCGCGCTCATCTCGACGGGCCGCCCGGCGTCGGCGAGCAGCCGCAGCGCCTTCTGCCGCAGGCCCGGCGTCTCGTCGTAGCCGACGAGACGGACGCCGGACGCGCGCGCCGTGTCGACGTGTCCCACCCAGCGCAGCGGGAGCCGCCCGATCGCGCGCCCCGCGACGGCGTCGTCGACGTCGAGCAGGACCGCGAGGTCGACGACCTCGTGGCCGATGCGGCCCAGCAGGTGAGCCGTCGGCTCGACACGCACGACGAGGTCGATGTCGGGATGGGCGTCTCGCAGCCCTTCCGCGAGCACGCGCAGCGCCGCAGCCGGCAGCACCTCCGCCGTCCCCACGACGAGCGTGCGCGGCCGGGCGACCGCGAGCCGCTCGAGCGCGTCGTCGTGCACGGCGAGGATGCGCCGGGCCTCGACGAGGAGCCGGCGCCCGTCGGCCGTGAGGGCGGAGCCTCGGCCCGACCGCCGGACGAGCGGACGCCCGATCGCGCCCTCGAGACGGCGCACGTGCTGGCTCACCGTGGGCTGGCTGAGCCCGAGCGCGTCGGCGGCGCGACCGAATCCACCCAGGTCGTCGATCGCCACGAACGTCCGCAGCTGGTCGACGTCGAGTCCGCCCGCCATGCCGTTCCTCCCATCCGTCGCGATGGCTCGGACGCTAGCGGGAGCCGCGTGTCGCCCGCGCCGCCGGCCGACACGGGGCGTCATCGCCGCGCACACGGCGACACACGCCGACGTCCGACGACCATCCGCGTGCCGGCCGTCGGCGCCCCCGCTACCGTTGCGGTATGAGCGACATCCTCCTCACCCCCGACGAGCTCGCCGAGCTCACCGCGCGCGACGAGAGCGTCCGCATCCTCGACGTGCGCTGGCGGCTCGACCGGCCGGATGGCCGACCCGAGTACCTCGAGGGGCAC
This sequence comes from Microbacterium sp. NPDC055683, assembly GCF_053617895.1. NCBI lineage: Bacteria > Bacillati > Actinomycetota > Actinomycetes > Micrococcales > Microbacteriaceae > Microbacterium > Microbacterium sp. NPDC055683. The sequence continues at coordinate 38,562 of NZ_JBSHGQ010000029.1, forward strand.
ATCCCCGGCGCCGTGTACGTCGATCTCGACACGGAGCTCGCGGGTCACGGGGCCCCGCAGGACGGGCGCCACCCGCTCCCCGACACCGCGGCGCTGCAGACGGCCGCGCGCCGGTGGGGTCTGCGCGACGGCGACACCGTCGTCGTGTACGACGACCTGAAGTCGCTCTCGGCCGCACGCGCGTGGTGGCTCCTCGTCGACGCCGGCATCGCCGACGTCCGCATCCTCGACGGCGCGCTGCGCGGCTGGGTGGCGGCGGGGCACGCGCTCGAGCAGGGCGACGTCGTGCCGGCGCCCGGCGACGTCACGCTCTCGGCCGGCCGTCTGCCGCAGCTCACGATCGACGCGGCCGCCGCCCTCGCCCGTGACGGCGTGCTGCTCGACGTGCGGGCGGAGGAGCGCTACCGCGGCGACGTCGAGCCGATCGACCCGCGCGCCGGCCACGTGCCGGGCGCGCGCAGCCTGTTCACGGGCGGGAACGTCGACGCCGACGGACGCTTCCTCCCGGCCGAAGCCCTCCGCGAGCGGTTCGCGGGAGCGGGCGCGCAGCCCGATCAGCCGGTGGGACTCTACTGCGGGTCAGGGGTCACGGCGTCCCACGCCTTCGTCGCCGCGCTCCTCGCGGGGTACGAGCCGCGGCTGTTCGCAGGATCCTGGAGCGCGTGGAGCAACACGGGCCGTCCGGTCGCCACCGGCGGTGGCAGATTCGGGGACGAAAGCGCGGAAGCCCTTTCCTGAGGCGCGTCCTCGGGCATAGGCTGGAGGGCTCGGTCGTCTCTCCCACGACCGGGAAGACACTCTCCCTTCCGGCCCCGCGCCGACTCCGAGGATCATGCCGCGCTCCACATCCCCCCAGAACACATCGACCTTCCGATCCCTCGTCCGCCTCCTGCCGTTCGCCCGACCCGTGCTGCCGCGGCTCGTGCTGGGCGGGATCACCGCGCTCATCGCCGCCGTGCTCGCGCTCCTCATCCCGATCGCGCTGGAGTGGGTCGTCGGGGGCCCCATCGCCTCCGGCTCCGTCGCCGCGATCGCGTGGGGCGCGTGCGTCGTCCTCCTCCTCGGCCTCGCCGAGGCGGCCATGGTGTGGCTGCGCCGCTGGTTCGTGCTCGGCCCGGCGACCACCGTCGAGTACGACATCCGCACGCGCTTCTACAACAGGCTGCAGCGGCTCCCCGTCGAGTTCCACGACCGCTGGCAGGGCGGCCAGCTCCTCAGCCGCATGATGCAGGACATCGGCCTCATCCGCCGCTGGATGGCGTTCGGGCTCATCATGCTCGTCGTCAACATCCTCACGATCATCATCGGCGCCGTCCTGCTCTTCCAGTGGCACTGGGCGCTCGCGGTCGTCTTCATCGCGGCGGGCGCTCCGATCTGGTACCAGGGCTTCCGCTTCGAGCAGACCTACGGCACGCTCTCCCGCCAGAGCCAGGACCAGCAGGGCGATCTCGCGACGAGCGTCGAGGAGAGCGTCCACGGCATCCGCGTGCTCAAGGCGTTCGGCCGCGGACCGCACGCGCTGCGCCGGTTCACCCGTCAGGCCGAGAACCTGCGCGACACCGAGATGCGCAAGGCGGGGGCCATCGCGCGCATCGACTTCTGGCTCGTGGCGATGCCCGAGCTGGCCTTCGCCGCCTGCCTGCTGCTCGGCATCTGGCTCGCCTCGGCGGGCGAGATCACGGTGCCGCAGCTGTTCGCGTACTTCGCGATGGCGACCATCCTGCGCTGGCCGATGGAGTCGATCGGCTTCCTGTTCTCCTTCCTGCTCGACGCGCGCACCGCGACCGACCGCGTGTTCGAGGTGTTCGACGAGATCGACACGATCGTCGACCCCGACGCGCCCGTGGTGCTCGCGCACCCGCGCGGAGCCCTCGCCTTCGAAGGCGCGCACTTCCGGTACCAGGACGCGGGCGACCACGAGCCCGACCTCCTCGACGGCATCGACCTCGCCCTCCGCCCCGGCGAGACGATGGCCCTCGTGGGACTCACCGGCTCGGGCAAGACGACGCTCACGACGCTTCCCACGCGCCTCTACGACGTGACCTCCGGCCGCGTCACGCTCGACGGCGTCGACGTCCGCGAGCTCTCGCTCGTCGAGCTGCGGACGCACATCGCGACCGCGTTCGAGGACGCGACGCTCTTCTCCGCATCCGTGCGCGACAACGTGCTCCTCGGCCGCGACGACCTCGAACCGGGGTCGGCCGAGGCCGAGCGGGTGCTCCAGGAGGCGCTCGACGTCGCGCAGGCGGAGTTCGTCGCCTCGCTCCCCGACGGCGCCGACACCCTGATCGGCGAGGAGGGGATGAGCCTGTCGGGCGGACAGCGCCAGCGCCTCGCTCTCGCGCGCGCCGTCGCCGCACGCCCGACCGTCATCGTCATGGACGACCCGCTGTCGGCGCTCGACGTCGACACGGAGGAGCGCGTGCAGGTGGGGCTGCGCCGGGTGCTGGAGGGCACGACGGCGCTCGTCGTCGCGCACCGGCCGTCGACCGTCGCCCTCGCCGACCGCGTCGCGCTGCTCGAAGGCGGGCGCATCACGGCCGTCGGAACCCACAGCGAGCTGATGGCGACGTCGGCGCACTACCGCAGCGTCATCTCGAGCTTCGAGAAGGAGGGCGCGGACGACAGCGCCCGGCGCATGGACCCGGAGCACGGCATGGACGTCGTGACGGGGGCCATCCCCGTCGTGCGGGGCCTGACCGACGAGGACGAGGAGGGCACGCGATGAGCGGCACCGTGCACGGAACCGCCGGCGAGGACCGGTCGGACTACACGCGCGAGGAGAACCGCGCCATCCGCAGGCGCTCGTGGCGCCTGCTCGTCTCGCTGCTCGCGCCGATCCGGCGGCAGGTGGCGCTCGTCGCCGCCGTCGTCGTCGCGCAGACCGGCGTGCGCGTGCTCGGCCCCGCGCTCATCGGCCTCGGCATCGACCGGGCGCTCCCCGGCGTCGTCGAGCGGGCCGACTGGGGCCCCGCGTGGTTCGTCGGAGCGGCCTACGTCGCCACCGCGATCGGCGGTGCGGCGCTCCTGGCGTGGTACGACGTGCTGGCCGCGCGGGTCACGCAGAACGTGCTGCTCGACCTGCGCACGCGCGTGTTCCGCCACACCCAGCGGCTGAGCCTCGAGTTCCACGAGACCTACACGTCCGGGCGCATCATCTCCCGGCAGACGAGCGACCTCGACACCATCCGCGAGCTCCTCAACGGCGGCCTCAACCAGCTCGTCCACGGCGTGCTCTACGGCGTCTTCACGTTCGTCGCGCTCGCCGTCGTCGACTGGCGGTCCTCGCTCGTGCTCGTCGCGGCGTTCGTGCCGCTGTCGATCCTGATGCGGTGGTTCTACGTCAACTCGCAGCGGGCGTACCGCGTGTCGCGCGTCGTCAGCGCGAAGCTCATCGTCAAGTTCGTCGAGACGATGACGGGCATCCGAGCGGGCAAGGCGTTCCGCACCGAGCCGCGCAACGAGGTCGAGTTCGGCGGCCTGGCCGCGGAGTACCGGCGCGTGAACATGCGCTCGATCCGCCTGTTCGGCACGTTCGAGCCCGGCCTCATGGCGATCTCCGCCACGGCCATCGGCGCCGTCGTGCTGTGGGGCGGCATCCGTGTCGCGGAGGGGGCGTTCTCGGCGGGGCTCCTGCTCACGGCCGTGCTGTACGTGCGCAACTTCTTCAGTCCGCTGCAGGAGGTCGCCATGTTCCTGAACTCCTTCCAGGCGGCCGCCGCCGCCCTCGAGAAGGTGTCGGGCGTGCTCGAGGAGGACCTCACCGTCCCGGACCCGATCCGGCCCGTGCCGCTGCCGCACGCGCGCGGAGCGCTGCGCTTCGACGACGTGACCTTCGGGTACGGCGAGGGCAGGACCATCCTGCCCTCGTTCGATCTCGACATCCCTGCCGGGCAGACGGTCGCGCTCGTCGGCACGACGGGCGCCGGGAAGTCGACGCTCGCCAAGCTGCTCTCGCGGTTCTACGATCCGAGCGACGGCCGGGTGACGCTCGACGGCGTGGATCTGCGGGACCTCGATGGACGCGACCTCCGGCGGGCGATCGTCATGGTCACGCAGGAGGCCTACCTCTTCAGCGGCACCGTGGCCGACAACATCGCGCTCGGGAAGCCCGACGCGACGATCGAGGAGATCCGCGCTGCAGCGGAGGCGGTCGGGGCGGACGCCTTCATCCGCTCGCTCCCCGACGGCTACGACACCGACGTGAACAAGCGCGGCGGGCGCGTGTCGGCGGGCCAGCGGCAGCTCGTCTCGTTCGCGCGGGCGTTCCTCGCGGACCCGGCCGTGCTCATCCTCGACGAGGCGACGGCGTCGCTCGACATCCCCTCAGAGCGGATGATCCAGGAGGCGCTGCAGACCCTCCTCGCCGATCGCACGGCGATCATCATCGCCCACCGCCTCTCGACGGTGGCGATCGCGGATCGCGTGCTCGTCATGGAGCACGGCCGCATCATCGAGGACGGCAGTCCCGCGGAGCTCACGGCCGGCACGGGCAAGTTCGCCCAGCTGCACGCCGCCTGGCGGGACTCGCTCGTGTGACGTGCACCGCCCCGGGCATCCATCGGATGCCCGGGGCGTCGAGGAGGGCGACGGGGTCTCGATGGGGGAGGGGTATTCGAGGCCCCGCCGCCGGTCGTGGGTCAGCGGGCGCGACGTACGCGCGGGCTGAGGATTCGGGGGATGTGCGGTTCGTGCCGCAGGAGGTCCGTCAGAGCCGGATCTCCGCGATGATCTCACCGTACTCGGTCTCGCCGACCGGCGAGAAACCGACACGGTGGAAGAAGGCCTCGGGTCCGCCCTCTCCGGCCTCGTAGATGACGCTGAGGTGGTCGAAGGAGCGCTCGCGCGCCTCGTCGAGCAGACCGGCCACCGCGAAGCGGCCGACGCCGCGCCGCTGGTCGTCGGCGTCGACGTTGATGCGCCACAGCACCGACTGGAAGTAGTCGGGCCGGGCCTCGCGGTCGAAGTTCGCGCTGACGAAGCCGACGACGTCGTCGCCGTCGAGCACGACGCGCTGCCAGGTCGTCTTGGGGTTCAGGACGGACGCGGCGATGCCGTAGGAGACGGGCGCGAGGAACTGCTCCTGCCCCGGGCGCAGCGACAGCGTGTTGACCTGGACGATGGTGTTCGCCGACAGCTCGACGAGGCGCAGTTCCGTCATATCGACAGGCTAGCGGGTGATCAGGCGTGCACCCAGACCTCGGTGCCCGTCTGCGCGAAGTAGTACACGCGCTCCGCGGCCGCCTGGGTCATGTTGACGCAGCCGTGGCTCATGTACGCGCCCGCGCCGAAGTTGCTGTGCCAGTACGTGCCGTGGAACCCCTGGTCGCCGTTGAAGTACGTCACCCACGGCACGTCGGCCGTGCAGTAGTCGAACGAGCCGCCCGGCACGTAGTTGCCGGCGTCGTCGCAGGAGCCCATGTCCTGGATGGTGAGCTGCCCGTAGACCGTGAAGTGGCCCTCCTGGGTGTCGTACCCTGGCCGGCCGAGAGCGATCGCGTACGTGTCGACGACCTGCTCGTCTCCGTCGTTGACGGTCTCGAAGAGCGTCGTGGTGCCCTCGCTCTTGTCGACCTCGAGGCGGCGGTAGAGCAGGTCGGTCTCGTAGTCGATCTCATCGACGGGGAGCTCGAAAGCGCCGTCGCCGGAGGCGAGCTGCGCGGCGAAGTCCTCCGCGATGCCGTCGGTCGACTGCAGGCCCCAGCCGTTCTGGCCCTCCTGGATGGTCCGCAGGTGCTCGCCGGCGGAGTTCGTGACGATCTGCTCGTCCACGACGTCGCGGTTGACCTTCTCGGGCAGGCTCGCGACGGTGTCGGCGACCGCTGCGGCGACGGCGGCCTCGTCGACCTGCAGCTGGAAGGCGCCGTCCGCCGTCGTCACCTGGACCCACGACGCGGCCTGGGCGGCGTCGATGCCGGCGACCTTCTCGCCGTCGACGTAGAAGCCGGCCCCCGCGACGAGCGCGCTCAGCGCCTCGGCCTCCGCCTGCGCGTCGGCGGTCGACACGGCCGCGGCGACGGGGGTCGCGGTGGTCTCGACGTAGACGGGATCGCCGGCCGAGAGGTCGTCGGCGATGCCTGCGGCGAGCGCGTCGAGGTCGATCCCGGTGCCCTCCTGCGCCTCGGCGACCGTGTACGCGGCCGCCTCGGCGTCGTACGACACCTGCGCGTCGACGGGGGCGGTGAAGAGCTCGGGCGCGCTCTCCTCGAGCGCGGCGAGGGCACTGTCGGCGTCGAGGGTCACCTCGACGGGGATGGCGCCCGACCCCCACGTGCCGACGTTCCAGAGCGGGTTGTCCGCGAACGCCTGCTCGGCGGCCGCCGCGGCGTCGACGGAGGCGCCGAGATCGGCTCCTGAGACGACGACCTCGCCCGAGGGCGTCGCGATCGTCACGTCGACGTCGTCGATGCCGGCGGCGATCGTCTCTGCGGCGGCACCCTGCGTCTGCCAGCCGACGTCGACTCCCGCTGCGGCCACGCCGGGGGCGATGAGGATGAGCGAGCACGCCGCCGCGCCCGCCGCGATGAGGCCGCCCGGGATGCCGAGCCACAGCCCCAGGTGCCGCTTGCGGGGTTCGGGCTCGGCAGGTGCCCACTCCACGGCCGGTCCAGCCGCGTCGCCGTCTGAACCGGGCGCGGGCTTGGTCGCGAGATCGGTCATCGTCTACCCCCAGATGCGCGCCGAAGCGGTCGGCGTGTCCCACAGATCATCGTAGAGGGGCGCACCTTACCGCAGGCCGCGAGGGAATCACGATGTGAGCACGATCTCCTGTGCGTCGACGCCGTCCTCGCGCCAGCGCCGCACGCGCTCTGCGAGGCGGGAGCGGAACGCCGGCCAGGCCCGTTCCCGTCCGCTCCGGGGCGACCAGGCGATCTCGGCCGCCGACGCGAGCCGGGGGAAGGCCATCCGCTCGATGCCGGCGCGATCGCGGATCGTCTCCGTCCACAGCGCCGCCTCGACGCCGCGGACGGCTCCCTCGGGCAGCCCGGGGATGACGTCGTCGGGATCCCAGTCGTACGAGCGCTCCACGCTCGTCGGGCCGTCGGCCCAGGCGAGGCCGAGGGGCGTGGACGCGTCGTACTTCATGTCGAGGTAGACGGCGTCGGACGGCGACATGACGAGCGTGCCGCCGCGCGAGACGAACGCCCGCGCCGCCTCGGCGTGCTCGGCCGACGGCGTTCGGAAGCCCCAGAACTGCCCGACCGCGCCGCGGGGGAGAGGGGCGCGCCCCGCCTCGTGCCAGGCGACGGGCGTCTTCCCGTGCGCGACGACGATCTCGGCCGCCCGCCTCACGAGCGAGGCGTAGTCGTCGGGGGCGGTGCCGAGCGCCTCGTCGCCGCCGATGTGGACGAGGTCGCCGGGCGTGAGCGCGCAGACCTCGCCCAGCACGTCCTGGAGGAACTCCTCGACGGCGGGCTCGCCGGCCCGCAGCGACGAGAACCCCACGGCGAGCCCCGTGTACGGCACGCCCGCGCGCGGCAGCCCGCCGCCGTGCTCGGCGGCGACGCGCCGCACCTCGTCCGTCACGACGGGCGGCGCGCAGAGCTCGGGATGCGCGAGCCCCACGGCGTGCGTGTGACCGGGGAGGTCGATCTCGGGCACGAGCTGCACCCCTCGGCGCTCCGCGTGGGCGAGGAGCTCCTCCCAGTCGCCCCGCGTGTAGTACCCGCCGGGATCGCCGCCGACGGACGTGCCCGACGCGCGTTCGGCGAGGGCGGGGCGCGAGCGCAGGTCCAGGCGCCAGCCCTGGTCGTCCGTCAGGTGCAGATGGAGGTGCGTGAGCTTGAGCTCCGCCATCCGGTCGAGGAGCCACACGACGGTCTGCACGGGATGGAAGTGGCGCGCGACGTCGAGCATGAGCCCGCGGTGGGGGTACCGGGGTGCGTCGGCGATCGAGACCGGGCGGATGATCCATCCCTGCGGACCCCGCTCGACGAGCTGCGCGAGGGTGGCGCGCGCATGGCGTGCGCCGGCCGGCGTGGATGCCGCGACGTCGATCCCCGCCGCGTGGACGTCGAGCCGGTACCCCTCGTCGGGGAGGGTGGCGTCGTGGTGCTCGAAGGTCATGCCGGAGGCCGCGGCCTCCGCCTCCGTGCGCGCCGCCGTGTCGGGCGCGAGGTGCAGCGGGGCGCCCTCGCGCGGGCGGACGGACGCGGGCCACGGCACGAGCGGAAGGGTCATGCGAGGGAAGCTACCAGCCGTGTAACGAGTTTGTAAACATCCCTTCCTAATCCGATCGGGGTCTTGTGCCGCCGCCATTTCGTAAATAGAACTTACAAACATGACCGATCTCCCGACGGCGCCGCGCCGCATCCCGCGAGCCAAGGTGCTGCCCGAGCACGCCCGCGCGCACAATCGCGCTCTCGTGCTCCAGACGCTCTTCCACGAGGGCGCCATGAGCAGGGCCGACCTCGCCAGGGAGACCGGCCTCACGCGCGTGACCACGTCGGATCTCGTGGGCGAGCTCCTCGGCGACGGGATCGTCGTCGAGCAGGGCATGCGCGCGCAGACGGGGCCGGGCAAACCCGCCATCCTCGTCGACATCGACAGGGAGGGGCTGCAGGTCGTCGCCCTCGACCTCTCGGGGGCCACAGAGCATGTCGGCGCCGTCCTCGACCTCACGGGCGCCGTGCGCGCCCGTGTCGCCGTCGCGCGACCGGCCGACGGCGACAGCGACGCGGCGCGCGAAGGGGTGCTGGCGCTCGCGGCCGACACCGCCTCCCGTGCGACCGCCCGTGTTCTCGGCGTGGGCGTCGCCGCTCCCGGCGTGATCTCCCGCGACGGCGTCGTGCTCACCGCCCCCAACGTCGGATGGCACGGGGTGCCGCTGCGCGCGCTGCTGGAGGAGCGGATCTCCGCCCCCGTCGTCGTCGCGAACGACGCCAACGCGGCGGCGCTCGCCGAGTACACCCTCGGCGGATCGAGCGGCGACCTCGTCCTCGTGAAGATCGGGCGAGGCGTCGGATCGGGCCTCCTGGTGCGCGGCGAGCTCACCCGCGGAGGTCGGGACGCCGCGGGCGAGATCGGACACGTCACGGTCGGAACGGACGGCGGACCACGCTGCGCCTGCGGCCGGGAGGGCTGTCTGGAGGCGTGGCTCGCCGTACCCGCCCTGCGCGAGCGGATGGCCGCCGCCGACGACCCCGAGGCCGTCCTGCGCGACGCGGGCGAACGGCTCGGCATCGCCCTCGCCCCCGTCGTCGGCACGCTCGACATCGACGACATCGTGCTCTCGGGCCCCGTCGACCTCCTCGACGGCTCCTTCCTCGACGCCGCCGTCGCGACGCTGCGCGCGCGCACGCTCTCCCCGTTCGCGGACCCCGTCCGCGTCCGCCTCTCGGCGCACGGCGACGACGTCGTCGTGCTGCGCGGGGCGTTCGCCATGGTGCTCGACGCGCGGCTCGGCATCCGCTGACCCTCCCTCCCTCCCTCCCTCCCTCCCTCCCTCCCTCCCGAGATTGGAACCCCCATGAAGAACAGGAAGCTGATCGGCGCCCTCCTCGGCGCCTCGGCTCTCGCGCTCGCCGGATGCGCGGGCGGCACCCCCTCGAGCGACGACGGCGCCGGCGCCGGCGGCGCCGAGCTGCGTGTCTGGCTCGTCGGAACCGACACCCCGCAGGAGGCGCGCGACTACCTCGTCGACACCTTCGAAGCAGAGAACGAGGGCGCCACCCTCGTCATCGAGGAGCAGCAGTGGACGGGCCTCGTCGACCTCCTGACGACGGCGATGTCGGGCTCGGAGAGCCCCGACGTCGTCGAGGTGGGCAACACGCAGGCGGCCGCGTTCACCTCGGCCGGCGCGTTCTCCGACCTCTCCGACCTCTACGAGACGCTCGGCGGGGACGATCTGCTGCCCGGCTTCGTCGAGGCGGGCAGCTACGACGGCGCCTTCTACGCGGCCCCGTACTACTCGGGCTCCCGCGTGGTGTTCTACAACACGGCCATGTACGCCGAGGCGGGCGTCGAGGTCCCCACGACGCTCGACGAGTACGTCGCCAACGCCACAGCGCTCGCCGAGGCGACGGGCGTCTCCGGCGTGTGGTACCCCGGCAAGGACTGGTACAACGCGCTCCCGTTCATCTGGGAGAACGGCGGCGAGGTCGCCGTGCTCGACGGCGACGAGTGGGACGCGCAGCTGTCGAGCCCGGAGTCGATCGCCGGGCTCGAGCAGGTGGCGACCCTCATGGCGTCGTCGCAGGCGCCCAAGGACGGCGACGAGACCGAGGCGTGGGTGCCGTTCCGCGAGGAGCAGGCCGCGACCCTGTCGGCGCCGAGCTGGGCGTACTGGTCGATCGTCGCCGACGAGGACCAGGCGGAGACCGCGCTGTCGGAGTCGCTCGGCTCCTTCGCGCTCCCCGGTGCGGACGGCGGGGCGGCGCAGGTGTTCGCCGGCGGCTCGAACATCGCCATCCCGGCGGCTTCGCAGAACCAGGAGCTCGCCCGCAGCGCCGTCGAGATCATGCTGAGCGAGGAGTACCAGTCGATCCTCGCCGGTGCGGGCCTCGTGCCCGCGCTGCAGTCGCTCGGCGGCGAGGTCGCCGCGGCCACGCCCGAGCTCGCGGCGGTCGTCGCGGAGGCTGCGGCGAACGCGAAGCTCACCCCCGCCTCGCCCAAGTGGGCCGACGTGGAGGCCGCCCAGCTGCTGCAGGACTTCTTCGTCCAGATCGCGTCGGGCGGCGACATCCCCTCCCTCGCCGCCGAGCTCGACGCCGACATCGAGGCCATCCTCAACGGCTGACCCCTCGGCCG
>NZ_JBSHGQ010000030.1:0-688 GCF_053617895.1 Microbacterium sp. NPDC055683
ACGCCCGGTCACATTCCGAACCCGGAAGCTAAGCCTCTCAGCGCCGATGGTACTGCAAGGGGGACCTTGTGGGAGAGTAGGACACCGCCGGACTTCACGTAACCGAAAGGGCCATCCGACGACGGATGGCCCTTTCGTGCTTTCACCGGGCATCATCGAGGAGTGGACATGCCGAACGACAGCGACCGCGGCGACCGCGAAGGCCGCCCTCCCCGCGACGGGAAGCCTCGCTACAGCGAGAACTCCGGCGACCGCCGGTCCTTCTCTCGCGATGGTGACCGTCGCCCCCACAACCGTGATGGTCAGTCGGGGGAGCGTCGCCCGTTCAACCGTGACGGCCAGTCCGGCGAGCGTCGCCCGTTCAACCGTGACGGCCAGTCCGGCGAGCGTCGCCCGTTCAACCGCGACGGTGGCTCCGGTGAGCGGCGCCCCTATCACCGTGATGGTCAGTCCGGGGAGCGTCGCTCCTATGACCGTGATGGTCAGTCTGGGGAGCGTCGCTCCTATGACCGTGACGGCGAGCGTCGCCCATATAACCGCGATGGCGGTTCGGGGGAGCGTCGTCCCTATAACCGTGATGGTCAGTCGGGTGAGCGTCGTCCCTATAACCGTGATGGTCAGTCGGGCGAGCGTCGTGCCTATAACCGTGATGGTCAGTCGGGCGAGCGTCGTGCCTATAACCGTGATT
>NZ_JBSHGQ010000030.1:785-48357 GCF_053617895.1 Microbacterium sp. NPDC055683
AGGGTCAGTCGGGCGAGCGTCGTCCCTATAACCGTGATGGTCAGTCGGGCGAGCGTCGTCCCTATAACCGTGATGGTCAGTCGGGCGAGCGTCGTCCCTATAACCGTGATGGTCAGTCGGGCGAGCGTCGTCCGTACAACCGTGATGGTCAGTCGGGTGCGCGCCGCCCCTTCAACCGTGATGGCGGTTCGGATGAGCGCCGCCCCTTCAACCGTGATGGTCAGTCTGGTGAGCGTCGTCCGTACAACCGTGATGGTCAGTCGGGTGAGCGTCGCCCGTACAACCGTGACGGCCAGTCGGGTGAGCGTCGCCCGTACAACCGTGACGGCCAGTCGGGCGAGCGTCGCCCGTACAACCGTGACGGCCAGTCCGGTGAGCGTCGCCCGTACAACCGTGACGGCCAGTCCGGTGAGCGCCGGTCGTACGACCGTGACAGTCGCCCGGATCGGCGCCCGCAGAGCCGCGACGGCTTCTCGGGGCCCCGTCGCCCGTACGACGGCGACTCCCGTCCGCCGCGCGACGACCGCAACTCCCGTCCGCCTCAGACCGACCGCGTCCGTGATCCCGAGCTTCCCGAGGACATCGACGCGCGCGACCTGGCCTCGGCCGCGCGCAACGAGCTGAAGACGCTCAGCAAGGAGAACGCCGACCGCGTCGCGCTGCACCTCGCAGCAGCCGCTCGGTTCATCGAGACGGACCCCGAACGGGCGCACGAGCACGCACAGGCCGCTGTCCGCCACGCGGGACGAATCGGTGTCGCACGGGAGACGCTCGCCGTGACGGCGTACGCCACCGGGGACTTCTCTCTCGCCCTGCGCGAGCTGCGCACGCACCGCCGCATCACCGGGCGCGAGGACAACATCGCGCTGATCGTCGACAGCGAGCGCGGAGTCGGCCGGCCGGAGAAGGCTCTCGAAGAGGGCCACGCCGTGGATCGGATGACCCTCGACGTCGCGACCCGCGTCGAGCTCGCGATCGCGATGTCGGGCGCGCGCCTCGACCTCGAACAGACCGAACTCGCGCTGAGCGAGCTCGACATCCCGGAGTTGGACCCGGATCGCGCGTTCTCCTGGAGCCCGGGGCTGTTCGCCGCGCGCGCCAACGTGCTCGAGGACCTCGGACGCGACGAGGAAGCAGCACAGTGGCGCCGTCGCGCCGAGATCGCCGAGGACGCACTCGGCCTCAACGACGTTCCCGACGCCGACGACTTCATGTTCGTCGACGAGATCGAGGAGCTCGACCTCGACCCTGTCGAGTCGGATGACCCCGAGCCGCTCGATGCAGACGGGACGGCAGCCGCTCCGGACGAGGACATCCCCGTCGAGGTCGTCGACGAGACCGCGGCCGCGCAGACCGAGGAGGAGACGACCCCCGCCGTCGTCGTCGAGGATGCTTCTGCCGAGCCTGCCGAGCCTGCCGAGCCTGCCGAGCCTGCCGAGGATGCTCCCGTCGAGGACAAGCCCAAGCGCTCCCGTGCGAAGAAGGCCGCGTCCGTCGAGGATGCTCCCGCCGAGCCCGTCGAGGACGCCCCGGCGGTGGAGGAGAAGCCGAAGCGCACTCGTGCGAAGAAGGCTGCGCCCATCGAGGACGCTCCCGCCGAGGTCGTCGAGGATGCTCCCGCGGTGGAGGAGAAGCCGAAGCGCACTCGTGCGAAGAAGGCTGCGCCCATCGAGGACGCTCCCGCCGAGGTCGTCGAGGATGCTCCCGTTGACGCCGCGGAGGACGCGCCGGCCGAGGAGAAGCCCAAGCGCTCCCGTGCGAAGAAGGCCACGCCCATCGAGGACGCTCCCGCCGACGTCGTCGAGGACGCGCCGGCCGAGGAGAAGCCGAAGCGCACCCGTGCGAAGAAGGCGGCCCCCGCTGAGCCCGCCGACGTGGTCCCGGCCGAGGAGAAGCCGAAGCGCACCCGCGCGAAGAAGGCCGCCCCCGCGAAGGCCGCCCCCGCAGCCGAGCCGACAATCGAGGACGAGGTCACCCAGATCCTCATCGAGGCCGGCATCGACGACCCCGACGAGGCGAAGTAACCCGATGGCGCTGTTCTCGAAGAAGCCCGCGACGCCCCTCGACGGGGTCGACGTGCTCCTGGCCGACCTCGACGGCGTCGTGTACGCCGGGCCGGGGGCCATCCCGCACGCCGTCGAAAGCCTCAACCGGGCGACGGCCGAAGGGCGCCGCCTCGGGTTCATCACGAACAACGCCTCGCGCACCGACGCGTCCGTCGCCGCCCACCTGAGCGATCTCGGCATCCCGACCGCGGCGGCCGACATCGTCACGAGCCCGCAGGCGGCCATGCGGCTGCTCGCGGACAGGATCCCGGCCGGTTCGACCGTCCTCGTCGTGGGCGGCGAGGGGCTCGTCGTCGAGGTCGAGAAGGCGGGATTCGTCGTCACGCGCAGCGCCGACGACGCCCCCGCCGCCGTCGTGCAGGGCTTCGCGCCCGAGGTGGGATGGGCCCAGCTCGCGGAGGCCGCGTACGCGCTGGCCCTCCCCGAGGAGGAGGGCGGGATCCCCTGGATCGCGACCAACACCGACTGGACCATCCCGCAGGCACGTGGCATCGCGCCGGGCAACGGGACGCTCGTCTCGGCCGTGCACACCGCGGTCGGGCGCCTCGCGACGGTGGCCGGCAAACCGGAGGCGCCGATCTTCCACGCCGCCGTCGCACGCTTCGAGGCGCGCAAGCCGCTGTTCCTCGGCGACCGCCTCGACACCGACATCATGGGCGCGCAGGCGGCCGGCATCGACTCCGCCGTCGTGCTGACGGGCATCGACCGGCCGAAGCACATCCTCGCGGCGCCTGCGCACTCGCGGCCGACCTACATCCTCTCCGACCTGCGCGAGCTCTTCGAGCCCTATCCCGAGACGCGCGTGAAGGGCGACACCGTCTGGGTGCGCGAGGCGGGCGTGCGGATCGACGGCGCCGACATCCACATCGTCCGCGAGGGCGACAGCGACATCGACCTGCTCCGCGCCGCGGCGCGCGCCATCTGGGACACGGGCCGGCAGATCTTCGGCTTCCGCGTTCCCGAACGCCTCTACGAGGACCGCTTCTGACGTGCGCGGCTCCCCGCCCCGTGCGAGGAGCCGCGTTAGTCTGAACGGATGACGCACGCAGACGAGGACGCCGAGCTCGTGAGCCGCGTGCGCGTGATCGAGGAGCAGCCGCTCGAGACGCGTGCCGACGCCTTCGCCGCGCTGCACGACGAGCTCGCCGCGCGCCTCGAGTCCGCGCCGGGCGATGCCGGCCGATGACGCTCCGCCTCGACCAGGCGCTCGCCGATCGCGGTCTCGCACGCTCCCGCTCGCACGCCGCGGTGTTGATCGCCGACGGCCTCGTGACCGTCGACGGCCTCCCCGTCTCCAAGGCGTCGCTGCGGGTCGACGACGACGCGCTCGTCGAGGTGCATGGCGCCGACGGATACGTCAGCCGCGGTGCCCATAAGCTCGTCGCCGCGCTCGACGCGTTCCGCGTCGACGTCTCCGGCCGCGCCGCGCTCGACATGGGCGCCTCGACGGGCGGGTTCACGCAGGTGCTGCGCGAGCGCGGGGCCGTTCCCGTCATCGCCGTCGACGTGGGCCACGACCAGCTCTCCCCGCTCATCCGGGCGGATGACCGTGTGCACGCCGTCGAGGGATACAACGTCCGGCACATGGACCGCGCCTCCCTCGCGCGCGAGAGCGGAGTGGACGCCCTCCCCTCGGTCGTGACGGGCGACCTCTCGTTCATCTCGCTCGCTCTCGTCCTCCCCGCGGTCGCGGCGGTCGCGGCGCCCGACGCCGACATCGTGCTCCTCGTCAAGCCCCAGTTCGAGGTCGGCCGCACCGGCATCCGCGGCGGCGTCGTCGTCGACCCGTCCCTGCGGGTCTCCGCGACGCGCGCGGTCCTCGACGCCGCCTGGCAGCACGGGCTCGGCACGCTCGGCGTGCGGCGCTCGCCCATCGCCGGCGCGCACGGCAACATCGAGCTGCTCGTCCACATCTCGCCGGGCCGGGGCGGGCATCCGACAGAATGGACGGACACGATCGCCCACGAGGCAGGAGGACGATGACCGACCGCAGGATCCTGATCGTCGCCCACGCGTACCGCGACGACACCGTCCGCGCCGCCGTCCGCGTCGTCGAGGCCATCCGCAAGGGCGGGGCGACCCCCGTGCTCGCGCGCGACGACCGAGCCGAGCTCTCCGCCATCGCCCCCGCCCTCGCCGACGTCGCCGTGCTGCACGACGACGTCCCGCTCGCCGACATCGAGATCGCCATCGTCCTCGGCGGCGACGGCACGATCCTCCGCGCCGCCGAGCTCGTGCGCGACGGCACGGCGCCCGTGCTCGGCATCAACATGGGCCACGTCGGGTTCCTCGCCGAGATCGAGCGCGACGACATGGACGAGGCCGTGCGCCGCGCCATCCTGGGCGACTACGCCGTCGAGGAGCGCCTCGCGCTCGCCGTCGTCGTGAAGGACGCCGCCGATCGCGTCGTGTACGAGACCTGGGCGCTCAACGAGGCCGCCATCGAGAAGGACCAGCGCGAGCGGATGGTCGAGGTCGTCATCGAGGTCGATCGCCGGCCGCTCACGGCATACGGCGCCGACGGCGTCGTCGTCGCGACGCCCACCGGGTCGACCGCCTACAACTTCTCGGCCGGGGGCCCCGTCATCTGGCCGACCGTGCAGGCCATCGCCGTCGCCCCGCTGTCGGCCCACACCCTCTTCTCGAAGCCGCTCGTCGTGGGCCCCGAGCACGCCGTCGCCGTCGAGCTGAAGGCCGACTCCGCAGGATCCGCGGTGCTGTGGTGCGACGGCCGCCGCTCGCATCCGCTGCCGGCGGGCGCCCGCGTCGTCGTGCGCCGCTCGTCGAAGCCGGTGCGTCTCGCGCGCCTGCATCCCGCGGCGTTCACCGACCGCCTCGTGCGCAAGTTCAAGCTGCCGACGGAGGGATGGCGCGGGCCGAGTGAGACGACGCCGACCGCCGCCATCGCCCTGCCGACCCTGGGGGCCGCGCCGAACCTGGGCGCCCCGCCGACGACGGAGACCCTGCCCACCCTGGAGGGACACGCGTGATCGAGGAGATGCGGCTGCGGGACCTCGGCGTCATCGCAGAGGCCACGCTGCCGATGGGCCCCGGATTCACCGCCATCACGGGAGAGACGGGCGCCGGCAAGACCATGGTCGTGACGGGGCTCGGACTGCTGCTGGGCCAGCGCGCCGACTCCGGCGTGGTCCGCGCCGGCGCCGGGCAGGCCGCCGTGGAGGGGGTCTGGATCGTGCCGGAGGACGGCGCCGTCGCCGACCGCGTGCGCGACGCCGGGGGAGACCTCGAGCCCATCGGCGACGGCAGCGCCGAGCTGTACCTCTCGCGCACGCTCGCGGCCGAGGGCCGCAGCCGCGCGAGCGTGGGCGGCCGCTCGGCGCCCGCCGGCGTGCTCGCCGACCTGGCGGACGCCCTCGTCGTCGTGCACGGCCAGACCGACCAGCTGCGACTGAAGTCGGCGGCCGCGCAGCGCGACGCCCTCGACCGCTTCGCGGGCGCCCCCGTGCGGGAGGCGCTCGCCGCCTACCGTTCCGCGTGGGAGGAGCACCGCCTCGTGGCGCGCGAGCTCGACGAGCTGCAGACCGCCGGCGCCGCACGTGCGGCAGAGGCGGAGGCGCTGCGTGCGAGCCTCGCGGAGATCGAGCGGATCGCGCCGGAGCCGGGGGAGGACGTGCAGCTCGCCGGGCGCGCCGAGCGGCTCGCGAACGCGGAGGAGCTGCGCGCCGCGGCCGCCCTGGCCAGGGAGGCGCTCTCGAGCGAGGAGGGTGCCGCCGACGTCTCGACGCTCCTCAGCGAGGCGCGCCGTTCCGTCGAGCGCGCGGGAGACGCCGCGCTCTCGGCCGTCGGGGAGCAGCTCGCCGACCTCGGCTACCGTGTCGCCGACCTCGCCGTCGAGCTCTCGGGCTATCTCGCCGACCTCGACGAGTCGGGCCCCGCGGAGCTCGCAGCCGTCGAGGAGCGGCGGGCGGAGCTGGGCTCCCTCGTCCGCGCCCACGGCACGCTCGACGCCGCGATCGCTCTCCTCGCATCGGGATCGGCACGCCTCGCCGAGCTCGACGACGACGGCGACCGCATCGAGCGCCTCGCCGCGCAGCGCGACGCCCTCCGCGGCACGCTCGACGAGACCGCGGCCGCGCTCACAGCCGCGCGCTCGCAGGCGGCCGAGCGCCTGGGGGCGGCGGTCACCGAGGAGCTGCATGCGCTCGCGATGCCCGATGCGCGGCTGGTCGTCGCGGTGTCGGATGGCGCGGAGTCGGCGGCAGGGCGCGACGACGTCGCCTTCCTCCTCGCCCCGCACCCCGGGGCCGAGCCGCGCTCCGTCGCCAAGGGCGCATCGGGCGGCGAGCTCAGCCGCGTCATGCTCGCCATCGAGGTCGTCATCGCCGCGACCGACCCGGTGCCGACCTTCGTCTTCGACGAGGTCGACGCCGGCATCGGCGGCGCCGCGGCGATCGAGGTCGGCCGCCGTCTGGCTCAGCTCGCCCGGACATCCCAGGTCATCGCCGTCACCCACCTCGCGCAGGTCGCGGCCTTCGCGGGCAACCACCTCAGCGTCGTCAAGGGCAACGACGGGGCGGTCACGCGCTCGAGCGTGCAGCGCCTCGACGGCGCCGAGCGCGAGGCCGAGATGGCGCGCCTGCTCTCCGGCCTCGCCGACTCCGACGCCGCGCTCACGCACGCCAGGGAGCTCCTCGACCTCGCCCGTCCGGTCGCGTGACCGACCAGCCGCGACCGTCGGCCATCCCGCCCTCGCGACTCGACGGCGCGCCGTGGCACGATAGCCCGAAGACCTCCGCGACCGGCACGCCGGCCGATCGGGCCCATGCACCCGCCGCTGGGAGCACCCTGCACGCGGCACCCCTCCACCGGCACCACGACTGTTAGGATTGAAGCCCGTGATGCAGACTTCTCCGGCACGGCGCGACGACACCACCAAGCACATCTTCGTGACGGGCGGTGTCGTCTCCTCGCTCGGCAAGGGGCTCACCGCCGCCAGCCTCGGCAACCTGCTCACGGCGCGCGGGCTGCACGTCGTCATGCAGAAGCTCGACCCGTACCTCAACGTCGACCCGGGCACGATGAACCCGTTCCAGCACGGCGAGGTGTTCGTCACGGACGATGGCGCGGAGACCGACCTCGACATCGGGCACTACGAGCGCTTCCTCGACATCAACCTGTCGCAGGCCGCCAACGTCACGACCGGCCAGATCTACTCGCAGGTGATCGCGCGCGAGCGCCGCGGCGAGTACCTCGGCGACACCGTGCAGGTCATCCCGCACATCACCGACGAGATCAAGCGCCGCATGCGCCTGCAGGCCGAGGACGACCCGCGCCCCGACGTCATCATCACGGAGGTCGGCGGCACGGTCGGCGACATCGAGTCGCAGCCCTTCCTCGAGGCCGCCCGGCAGCTGCGCCACGAGCTGGGCCGCGACAACGTCTTCTTCGTGCACGTCTCGCTCGTGCCGTTCATGGGCGCATCCGGCGAGCAGAAGACGAAGCCCACGCAGCACTCCGTCGCCGCGCTCCGTCAGGTCGGCATCCAGCCCGACGCGCTCGTGCTGCGCAGCGACCGCCCCGTGAGCGAGGGCAACCGCAACAAGATCGCGCTCATGTGCGACGTCGACGTCGAGGGCGTCGTCAACACGGTCGACCTGCCGAGCATCTACGACATCCCCTCCACGCTCAACGACCAGGGCCTCGACGCGTACATCGCGCGCCGCCTGGGTCTCGAGGACAAGGTCGGCGAGGTCGACTGGACGCGCTGGGGCCGTGTGCTCCACGCCGTGCACAACCCCAAGCACGAGGTGACGATCGGCCTCGTCGGCAAGTACATCGACCTGCCGGACGCCTACCTCTCGGTGACCGAGGCGCTCAAGGCGGGCGGGTTCGCGCAGGAGACGAAGGTCACGATCCGCTGGATCCCCTCCGACACGTGCGAGACGCCCGAGGGCGCGAAGGAGCAGCTGGCGTCGCTCGACGGCATCTGCGTGCCGGGCGGCTTCGGCATCCGCGGCATCGAGGGCAAGCTCGGCGCGCTGAAGTTCGCGCGCGAGCAGGGCATCCCGACGCTCGGCCTCTGCCTCGGCCTGCAGTGCATGGTGATCGAGTACGCGCGCGATGTCGCCGGCATCGCCGACGCCTCGTCGAGCGAGTTCGACCCGGAGACGTCCGCGCCCGTCATCGCGACGATGGCCGAGCAGGTCGACATCCTCGAGAGCGGCGACCTCGGCGGCACGATGCGCCTGGGTCTCTACCCCGCGCGCCTCGCGGAGGGATCGATCGCGGCGGAGGTGTACGGCGCCTCCGAGGTGCAGGAGCGCCACCGCCACCGCTACGAGGTGAACAACGCCTACCGCGCGCAGCTCGCCGAGGCGGGCCTGCTCTTCTCGGGCATCAACCCCGATCTCGACCTCGTCGAGTTCGTGGAGCTGCCGCGCGACGTCCACCCGTACTACATCGCCACGCAGGCGCACCCCGAGCTGCGCTCGCGCCCGACCGATCCGCACCCCCTCTTCCGCGGGCTCGTCGGCGCCGCCGTCGAGCGCAGCCGGTCGAGCGAGCTGTTCGACGTCGAGAACGCCTGATCGGATGGCCGTGCGCGACGACCTGCACGACGAGCCGTTCGCGGCGGAGGTCGTCGCGCGCGAGCGCGTCTACGAGGGCGCCATCTGGGACGTCGTCTCGGAGCGGTTCGCGTACGGCGACGGCGAGCTGACACGCCAGTTCATCGCGCACCCGGGTGCCGTCGCCGTCGTCGCCCTCGACGACGAGGGACGGGTCCTGCTCATCCAGCAGTACCGCCATCCGATCGGGGAGCGCGACTGGGAGATCCCCGCCGGGCTGCTCGACGTCGCGGGCGAGGACCCCGTCGACGCGGCGCGCCGCGAGCTCGCCGAGGAAGCCGACATCCGCGCGGCGCAGTGGGACGACCTGGGCGCCGTCCACCTCTCGCCCGGATCGAGCTCCGAGCTCATCCGGCTCTTCCTCGCACGCGACCTCGCCCGCACCGCCGAGGCGTTCGCACGCGACGGGGAGGAGGCCGACATCCGCATCGAGTGGGTGCCTTTGGCCGACGCCGTCGACGCGGTCGTGGCCGGCCGCTTCCGCAACGCCACGACGGGGATGGCCCTCCTCCTCGCCGACGCGCGGCTGCGCACCGGGTAGCCCGGGATGCGCATCGAGCGCGCCGTCGACGCGTACCTGCGCCACATCTCGATCGAGCGGGGTCTCTCGGACCACACCGTGGCCGCCTACCGACGCGATCTCGCCGGCTACGCCGGCTGGCTCGTGGAGCAGGGCGTGGTCGACTCCGACGACGTCGACGCCGCGACGGTTGCCGCGTTCGCCGCGGCCCGCGCGTCGGACGACCCGGCTCCTGCCGCGTCGTCGCTCGCGCGGATGCAGTCGTCCGTCCGCGGCCTGCACCGCTTCCTCGCACGGGAGGGGATCGCCGCAGACGACCCGTCGCGACGTCTGCGGCCCCCGAAGCAGGCGCAGCGGCTGCCCAAGGCGCTCGCGATCGACCAGGTGGAGCGCCTGCTGTCGGCTCCGCCCTCGGACGAGCCGCTCGGGATCCGCGATCGGGCCCTGCTGGAGCTGCTGTACGCGACGGGCGCCCGGGTGTCGGAGGCGATCTCGCTCGACGTCGACGACCTCGCCGACGGCGAGGTCGTGCGCCTGCGCGGCAAGGGCGGCAAGGAGCGCATCGTGCCGGTCGGGTCGTATGCCCGAGCGGCCGTCGAGGCGTACCTCGTGCGCGTTCGCCCCTCCCTCGCCGAGCGCGGCAGAGCGTCCGCGCGGCTGTTCCTCGGTGCGCGTGGGGCGCCGCTCTCCCGGCAGAGCGCATGGCTCGTCATCCAGGCGGCCGCCGAGCGCGCGCAGCTGGAGGCGCATGTCTCGCCGCACACCCTGCGGCACTCGTTCGCGACGCACCTCCTACAGGGCGGCGCCGACGTGCGCGTCGTGCAGGAGCTGCTCGGCCACGCCTCCGTCGCGACGACGCAGATCTACACGCACGTCACGGTCGACACGCTCCGCGACGTGTACCTGACGAGCCATCCGCGCGCCCGCTGATCACGGCTGGATAACGAAGCGCCCGGCGATGTCAGGAACGGACCGCCCGACGACACAACCCTGATGAGGGCTCCCTCGGACGACATCATCCTCGCGATGGATGCGCGGACCATCCGGGACCCGACAGCATGGCAGGACACAGCTCCGCGCGCCCCGCGCGCCATCCAGACAGGGACACGATGCGCACCACACGCCCCCTCCTCCTCGCGGCCTCCGCGTCCGCCCTCGCCCTCGGGCTCACCGCCTGCTCCACGACGGGCGGCGGCGGCGCCAACGAGCTCGACTGGGAGGACTCCCCGCTCTACGAGTACACGAACGCGGGCTACGGCGGCGACCTCTCCATCGAGGAGCAGCAGGCGCAGGCAGACGAGCAGAACCGCGAGATCGAGGAGAAGACCGCGGCCTGCATGCAGGAGCAGGGCTTCGAGTACATCCCCAACCTCGACAACGGCGGCGTCGTCTACGGCGAGGACGACGGAGTCTGGGACCCGGAGTCGCGCGAGTGGGTCGAGCAGTACGGGTACGGCATCTTCAACGACCCCTACGCCGAGCAGAACGCCGAGATGTCGGAGCAGGGCGAGGAGTACGTCGACCCCAACGCCGACTACGTCGCGACGCTCTCGGAGTCGGAGCAGACGGCCTTCTACGAGGTGCTCTACGGCGAGTCGCCCTCCGAGGAGGAGTCGATGGACCCCGAGTTCGACTGGGACGCGTTCTACGAGACCGCCGACCAGGGCTGCTACAACACGGCGTCGAACGAGGTGTACGGCAGCGACCAGTGGGAGGACCTGTACGAGCAGTTCCAGCCGCTCATGGATGCGATGAACGAGCTCTACACGACGACGCAGGAGTCGGACGCGATGGTCGAGCTCGACGCCGAGTGGGCCGCGTGCATGGCCGACGCCGACTACGCGCAGTACACGAAGCAGGCGCAGCCCACCGAGGAGCTGTACGAGCAGCAGAACGCCTTCTGGGAGGACCAGAACGCGGCCATGGAGGAGATCGACTGGGAGACGGCGACGGAGGAGGAGATCGAGGCCCTGTCGCAGTCGACCGACCCCTCGCAGTCCGACGAGTGGAAGCAGGCCGCGGAGGACGAGATCCCGCTCGCGCTCGCCGACCTCGACTGCCGTGAGGCGACCGACTACCGCGACCGCGCGCTCGAGATCCAGTTCGAGCTGGAGGAGCAGTTCATCGCCGACAACAAGGCCGAGCTCGAGGCGTACAAGGCCGCGGCCGAGCAGGCGAGCTGAGGGTGGCGGAGCAGGACGCACGCGGGGCCGCACAGGACGGCGGGGACGAGCAGGACCGAGAGAACGGGCTCGTCCCCGCAGGGGGCGTCGTCGAGGCGCTCATCGAGGAGGAGGACGACACCCCCGTCGCCTCCGGACGTCGAGGCGGATGGCGCAGGGCGCTCGGCCGCAATCGCGGCCTGTGGATCACGGCCGCGGTTGCCGTCGTCGCGCTCGCCGGAGGCCTCGTGCTCGGGCGCTTCGTCATCTCGCCGCTCGATGCGGCGGCGGGAGCCGGCGCGCCGGAGCCGGGGCTCGTCACCGTGCCGGTGGAGTTCGGCGAGCTGAGCAACGACGTCACGCTGCGCGGCGACGTCGGCTACACCGACGCCGTCGAGCTGAAGCTCGACACGTCGTCGTTCGAGGGCGCGGCGATCGTCACGGGCCAGGTGCCAGAGGTCGGGGCGGAGCTCGACCGGCTGTCGATCGCGCTCGAGGTGGCAGGTCGGCCCGTCATCGTGCTGCCGGGCGACCTGCCCGCCTACCGCACGCTGCGCGTCGGCGTCTCGGGGCCCGACGTGCTGCAGCTCAAGCAGGCGCTCGCCGCGGCGGGCATCGGCGTGGGCGATGCCGAGTCCGACGTCTTCGACGAGGCGACGGCGCTCGCCGTGGGCGAGCTGTACAACCAGGCCGGGTACCCCGCCCCCGCGGCCGAGGAGGGCGTCACGGAGTCGGTCGTCGCGGCCGAGGACGGCGTGCGGATGGCCGAGCAGGCCGTCATCGACGCGCGCGCGGCGCTGACCGCCGCCGGCCAGGGACCGTCGGAGATCGAGGTGCGCGAGGCCGACAACCAGGTGGCGAGCATCCAGCGGCAGATCGCGGCGGCCGACGCGGCCGGCGAGGACACCGCCGATCTGTACGACCAGCTCGCCGTCGCCCAGCTGCAGCGGCAGGCGCTCGACGCCCCGCGCGACACGAGCGCCGAGCAGGCCGCCGTCGACAGCGCCGTGGCCGGCGTCGAGACCGCCAACGAGACCCTCGCCGCCGCGCGCGAGGCCGCCCTGCCGTACCTCCCCTCGAGCGAGGTGCTGTACCTCCAGGAGCTGCCGCGACGCGTCGACTCCGTGGCGGTGTCGCGCGGCACGACGCTCGAAGGCGCCGCCATGACGGTGTCGGGCGCGACCGTCGAGCTCACGGGCACCGCGGCCGAGGCCGACGTCGCCCTGCTCGAGGTCGGCGCGGAGGCGACGTTCGAGCTGCCGGACGGCGGCGAGCACCGCGCCGTCATCGCGTCGCTCGAGGCCGCGGAGGACGGCGGGCGCACGACGATCTCGTTCGAGCCCGACCCGCTCACGCCCGAGCAGATGGCGCAGGTGCAGGGGACCAACGTGCGCATCACCGTGCCCGTCGGCGCGACCGAGGGCGAGGTGCTCTCGGTACCCTACGCGGCGCTCACGGCGGGCCCCGGCGGCGAATCGCGCGTCGAGGTCGTCACGGGCGATCCGCGCGACGGCGAGAACGCCGAGACCGTGCTCGTCACGGTGGAGACCGGGCTCGCCGCGGGCGGCTACGTCGAGGTCACGCCCACCTCGGGCGACCTCGCCGAGGGCGACCTCGTGGTGGTCGGCTCGTGACGGCGCCCGTCGTCGAGCTGCGCGACGTCACGCGGTCGTTCCCCGGCCCGCCCGAGGTGCAGGCGCTCAAGGGCGTGTCGCTCGTGCTGGAGGACGGTGAGTACGTGTCGATCGTCGGCCCGAGCGGATCGGGCAAGTCGACCATGCTCAACATCCTCGGCCTCCTCGACCGGCCGACCGTGGGGGAGTACCGCATCGCAGGAGCGCTCACGGGCGACCTCACGGAGGACGAGCGCGCGGCCGTCCGGGCGCAGTTCATCGGTTTCGTCTTCCAGGCGTTCCACCTCATGCCGCGCCGCACCGTGCTCGACAACGTGCTCATGCCCATGCTCTACAGCGGAGTGCCGCGCGCCGAGCGCGAGTCGCGCGCGAAGGAGGCGCTCGAGCGCGTCGGGCTCGGGCACCGGATGGCGTTCCTCCCCGGGACGCTGTCGGGCGGCGAACGGCAGCGCGTCGCCGTCGCCCGCGCCGTCGTGAGCGGGCCGAGGCTGCTGCTCGCCGACGAGCCGACGGGCAGCCTCGACCAGCGCACGTCGTCGGAGGTGATGGCGCTCTTCGAGGAGCTCAACGCCGACGGGCTCACGCTCGTCGTCATCACGCACGACCAGGGCGTGGCCGAGCGGGCGCGGCGGACCATCCGGATCTCCGACGGCCGGCTGAGCGAGGTCGCATGACGACCGACACGCTCGCGCTCGACGCCCCGGCCGACGACGGCGCCGAGGCCCCGCGGAAGCGGCGGCGCGGATGGCGGCGCCGGAGGAAGGCCGCGCCGGAGGCGACGGCCGGGGCGGCGGAGCTCCTGCGCCCCGTCGCGCGTCGCGACCGCTTCACCGCCAGCGACCTCTTCGCGGAGGCGACCACCGACATCGGCTCGCGGCCCGGCCGCCTCGTCATGACGATCCTCGGCACGGTGCTCGGCATCGGCTCGCTCGTCGCGACGTGGGGCTTCGCGCAGACGGCCGCCGCGCAGATCGCGAGCCAGTTCGATGCCGTCGCGGCGACGCAGGTCACGATCACACCGGCCGAGACGAGCACGGGGCAGGATGGCCGCACGGGCGCCCTCGGGACGCTCCCGTGGGACGCGCCGGAACGGCTCGAGCTGCTCGCGGGCGCGGAGGACGCCGCGCTGCTCTCCGAGGTGGCGATCGGCGAGGCCGCCATCACGGCGGTGCCCCTCAACGATCCGTCGGCGCCCGCCGTCGCCCCGCCGCCGCTGCTCGCGGCGTCATCGGGCATCCTCGACGTCGTCGGCGGCGAGCTCACCGCGGGGCGCATGTTCGACGAGGGCCACGACGCCCGCGGCGACCGCGTGGCCGTGCTCGGCTCGCGCGCTGCGGAGCGCCTCGGCATCGCGCGCGTGGAGTCGCAGCCGTCGATCTTCATCGACGGCCTCGCGTACGCCGTCGTCGGCATCGTGGGGGAGACGCAGACGCGCGGCGAGCTGCGCGACGCCGTGCTCATCCCGGATGGCGCCGCGCGCGCCGACTTCGGCCTGCGCGTCCCTGCGGAGGCCGTCATCCGCATCGCCGTGGGCGCGGGGCCGCAGCTCGCCGAGCAGGCCCCGCTCGCGCTCTCGCCCGACGCCCCCGAGAACATCGAGGTGCGCGCGCCGGCGGCCGGGTCCGATCTCGGCGACGCCGTGCAGTCCGACGTCAACCTCGTGTTCGTCATCGTCGGCGCCGTGTCGCTCCTCGCGGGCGGCCTCGGCATCGCGAACGTCACGCTGCTCTCCGTCATGGAGCGCGTGGGCGAGATCGGCCTGCGGCGCGCGCTCGGCGCGACGCGACGGCAGATCGCGGCGCAGTTCACGGTCGAGTCGATCGTCATCGGGCTGCTCGGCGGGCTCATCGGCGCGGCCGCCGGCGTGCTCGCGGTCGTCGCGGTGGCCGCGGTGCAGCAGTGGACGGCCGTGGTCGACCCCGTGGTCGCATGCGCGGGCGTCGTGCTCGGCGCCGTCGTCGGCTGGGTGTCGGGCTGGTACCCGGCACGGCGCGCCGCGCGCATCGAGCCCGTCAACGCGCTCCGCGGCGCGTAGCCGCTGACGACTTCCGGCCGCCTGGCCCGTCGCGCGGGCGGCCGGGGGCGTCGGCGACTAGACTCGATCGAACCGCATGAACACGTTCGGCATCGCGAAGGCAGGAGTTTCGGTGACGCGCAAGACCCAGCAGGACGCCGTCCCGATCGGGCCCACGGGTCGTCCCTACCAGGGGTTCCCGACGCCGCCGAAGCTCGACAGCCACGGCCCGGCGCGCATCATCGCCCTGTGCAACCAGAAGGGCGGCGTCGGCAAGACGACGACGACCATCAACCTCGCCGCGTCGCTCGCCGAGTACGGTCGCAAGGTGCTCGCCGTCGACTTCGACCCGCAGGGCGCGCTGTCGGCGGGCCTTGGCGTGCAGACGCACGACGTCACGACGATCTACGACCTCCTGCTCGAGCCCAAGCGCGACGCGCACGAGGCGATCGTCCACACGGCGGTCGACGGGCTCGACATAATCCCCGCCAACATCGACCTCTCGGCCGCCGAGGTGCACCTCGTCAACGAGGTGGCCCGCGAGATGATCCTCGCGCGCGTGCTGCGCGGCGTCGCGAACGAGTACGACGTCATCCTCGTCGACTGCCAGCCCTCGCTCGGCATCCTCACCGTCAACGCGCTCACGGCGGCGCACGGCGTGCTCATCCCGCTCGAGTGCGAGTTCTTCGCGCTGCGCGGCGTCGCGCTGCTCATCGAGACGATCGACAAGGTGCGCGACCGCCTCAACCCGTCGATCGAGCTCGACGGCCTGCTCGCGACCATGTACGACTCGCGCACGCTGCACTCGCGCGAGGTGCTCGAACGCATCGTCGAGGCGTTCGGCGACAAGGTGCTCGAGACCGTCATCGGCCGCACCGTGAAGTTTCCCGACGCCTCCGTGTCGGGCGTGCCCATCACGGAGTTCGCCCCCGAGCATCCCGCAGCGCAGGCGTACCTGCGGCTCGCGCGGGAGCTGGTCTCCCGTGGCGCCGTCGCCTGAGGCGGCGGAACCGGCGGAAGCTCCGGACGCGGGCTTCCGCGTCTCGCTCGCGAACTTCGACGGGCCCTTCGATCTGCTCCTGACGCTCATCTCGAAGCACGAGCTCGACATCACCGAGATCGCGCTCAGCAGGGTCACCGACGACTTCATCGCATACCTGCGCGACCTCGGGCCGGACGAGGAGCTCGACCAGGCGAGCGAGTTCCTCGTCGTGGCGGCCACCCTGCTCGACATGAAGGTGGCCGGCCTGCTGCCGCAGGGCGAGCTCGTCGACGCCGAGTCGGTGGCGCTGCTCGAGGCGCGCGATCTGCTGTTCGCGCGGCTGCTGCAGTACCGCGCGTTCAAGGAGGTGTCGGACTGGTTCCGCTCCCGGCTGCAGGCGGAGGACAGGCGGCACACCCGCTCCGTGCCGCTCGAGGAGAAGCACCGCGCGCGGACGCCGGAGCTCGTCTGGACGCTGTCGGCCGACGAGTTCGGGGCGCTCGCCCTGCTCGCCTTCGCGCCGAAGACCCTTCCGCAGGTCGGGCTCGACCATCTGCACGCGCCGCTCGTGTCCATCCGCGAGCAGGCGGCGGTCGTGGTCGCCCAGCTGCGCTCCCGCGGCACGATGAGCTTCCGCGAGCTCGTCGCCGGGGTCGAGCTCGCGGGCGTCGTGGTGGCGCGCTTCCTCTCCGTCCTCGAGCTGTACCGCCATGCCGCGCTCAGCTTCGAGCAGCTCGAGCCGCTCGGCGAGCTCACGCTGCGGTGGACGGCCGAGCGATGGTCCGACGACATGCTGGCGACCCTGGGGGCCGACTATGACCGATGACCCGACTCCGACCGACGAGACCCCGCCCGACGAGGCGCCCGTCGCCCAGCGGCTGGAGGCCATCCTCGTGGTCGCCGACGAGCCGCAGAGCCTCGTGAGCCTCGCGACCGCGGTCGGCGCCCCTGTGCCCGCCGTGCGGCAGGCGCTCGAGACGCTCGTGGCTGACTACGACGGCGCGGCGGGCGGGCCGCAGCGCGGCTTCGAGCTGCGCGAGGTGGGCGGCGGATGGCGGCTGTACGTGCGCGAGCGGTTCGACGGCCTCGTCGCCGACTACGTCGGCGCGCAGGCGCCCGCCCGGCTCTCGCAGGCCGCGCTCGAGACGCTCGCGGTCATCGCCTACAAGCAGCCCGTGACGCGCTCGCAGGTCGCGTCGATCCGCGCCGTCAACGTCGACTCGGTTGTGCGCACGCTCGTGGCGCGCGGCCTCATCACGGAGCTCTACGCCGACCCGGAGACGGGGGCGATCAACTACGGCACCACCGACATGCTGCTGCAGCAGCTCGGCATCAACTCGCTCGACGAGCTGCCGCCGATCTCGCCGCTGCTCGACGACGGGGCCGACGGATTCGAGGAGATGACGGCATGACGGAGCAAGAGGGCGTGCGCCTGCAGAAGGTGCTCGCGAACGCGGGGGTCGCCTCGCGGCGCGTGTCGGAGCAGTACATCGTCGAGGGGCGGGTGCGCGTCAACGGCGTGGTCGTGTCGGAGCTCGGTGCGCGCATCGACCCCGAGCGCGACCTCGTCGACGTCGACGGCACGGCCGTGCAGCTCGACACGACGAAGCGCTACGTCGTGCTCAACAAGCCCACGGGCGTCGTGAGCACGATGAAGGACGAGCACGGCCGCCCCGACCTGCGCCGCTTCACGAAGGAGTGGCCGGAGCGCCTCTACAACGTGGGCCGGCTCGACGCCGAGACGAGCGGGCTGCTCGTGCTCACGAACGACGGCGAGCTCGCGCACGTGCTCGCCCATCCGAGCTTCGGCGTCACGAAGGTGTACATCGCGAAGGTCGACGGACGCGTGTCGCCCGCGACGATCGCGAAGCTCACGCGCGGGATCGAGCTCGACGACGGCCCCATCGCGGCCGACAAGGCGCGCCTGCTCGACGCCTCGTCGGGGTCGAGCCTCGTCGAGCTGACGCTCCACTCGGGGCGCAACCGCATCGTCCGCCGCATGATGGCGGCCGTCGGCCATCCCGTCGTCGAGCTCGTGCGCCGGCAGTTCGGCCCGCTGCACCTGGGAACGCTCCCTGCCGGGCGCGCCCGCGAACTGACTAAGGTGGAACTCGGCGCGCTGCTGACGCTGTCGCGCCGGGGAACGGATGCTCCGCCGGAGCGCGGCGTCGAGCTTCCGCCTTCGGAGGATCAGGAGACCTCGTGAGCGATACACGCGTGCCGAGCGGCGTCGTGCCCGACGCCTCGTCGCCGACCGTGCCCGGCCGCGCCGCGCGCGTCGTCGGCACGGTGCGCGTCGTCGGCTCGGGCCTGCTCGGCGCGAGCATCGGCCACGCCCTCACGCAGCTGGGCGTCGACGTCGCGCTCGCCGACGCGTCGCCCGCGCAGCTGCGCCTCGCGGTCGACTACGGCGCCGGGCGCGCCGCTGCCGACGGAGACGACCCGGCGATCGTCGTCGTGTGCGTTCCGCCCGACGTCGTGGCGGATGTCGTCGCCGACGAGCTGGCGCGGTTCCCGCGCGCCGTCGTCACCGACGTCGCGTCGGTGAAGCTCGAGCCGCTGCGCGCGCTGCGCGCCCGCGGGCTCGACCTCACGCACTACATCGGCTCGCACCCCATGGCGGGGCGCGAGCGCGGCGGCGCCGTCTCGGCGCGCGCCGACATCTTCACGGGCCGGCCCTGGGTCGTATGCCGCGACGGCGAGACGCCGGTCGCCGACCTCGCGCTCGTCGAGGACCTCGCCCTCGACCTCGGCGCCGTGCCGATCGAGATGACGCCGGAGGAGCACGACCGCTCGGTCGCGCTCGTCTCGCACGTTCCGCAGGTCGTCGCGTCGCTGCTCGCCGCCCGGTTCGCCGAGGCGCCGGAGCTGTCGCTGTCGCTCGCGGGCCAGGGCGTGCGCGACACGACGCGCATCGCGCACTCGGCACCGGAGCTGTGGGTGCAGATCCTCGGCGCCAACGCGGCGCCCGTCGTCGAGGTGCTCGACGCGCTCGCCGCCGATCTGCGGGAGGCGGCCGACGCGCTGCGCCACCCCGACGAGCCGGGCGCGCGCAGGGCCGTGGCCGAGGCCATCCGGCGTGGCAACACGGGCGTGGAGCGCCTGCCCGGCAAGCACGGCCAGCGCCGCCGGTTCGAGACGGCCGTCGTCATGATCGACGACCGCCCCGGCCAGCTCGCGCAGCTGTTCGCCGACGTCGGCGACATGGACATCAACATCGAGGAGGTGCGCCTCGAGCACTCGCCCGGCGCGCCCATCGGCCTCGTCGAGCTGTCGCTCGACCCGGCCGTCCTCACGAGCGCCGTGGAGGGCCTGGAGTCCCGCGGCTGGCGGATTGCGAGCACGAGTGACTGAGCCCTTCTTCATCGGCATCGACGGCCCCGCGGGCGCCGGCAAGTCGAGCGTCTCAAAGGAGAGCGCGCGCCGGCTCGGCTACGGCTACCTCGACACGGGGTCGGTGTACCGCGCGCTCGCGTGGCATGTCGTCGACTCCGGCGCGTCGACGGACGACGAGGCGGCGGTGCTCGCCGCGTCCGAGACCTTCGCGCCGGAGGTGTCGCTCGATCCCGACGTGCGCACGGTGCGGGTGGGCGGTGTCGACGTGACCGAGGCCATCCGCACGCCGGAGACGTCGGCCGCCGTGAGCGGCGTGGCGCGCGTGCTGCCCGTGCGCGAGAAGGTCAACACGCTCTTCCGCGCGCTCGTGGTCGACTCCGGGCTGCCGGGCGTCGTCGTGGAGGGGCGGGATATCACGACCGTCGTCGCCCCGGATGCGCCCGTGCGCATCCTGCTGACGGCGCACCCCGACGTGCGCGCCGCACGGCGGGCCGCGGAGCTGGGCGACGCCGACACGGCCGCCGTGGCCGATGCGATGCGCCGACGCGACGCGTCGGACAGCGAGGTCGTGAACTTCCTCGACGCCGCCCCAGGGGTGGACGTCGTCGACACGACCGACTTGGATTTCGAACAGAGCGTCGCCGCCGTGCTCGCGGTGATCGACGAGAGGACAGGAGGCCGGGATGGCCGCTGAGAACGAGTACGAGGGGTCGCCCGACCGCCTCGTCGAACGACTGGCCGAGCTCGACGAGGAGCTCATCGAGCGCCGCGCCGAGTCGCTGCGCGCGAGCCTCGCCGACTACGAGCTCGACGAGGAGGACGCCGACCTGCTGGCGGGCCTCGCGTCGGGCGAGGACGGTGTGGAGTACCTGCCGGCGCTGCCCGTGATCGCGATCGTGGGGCGCCCGAACGTGGGCAAGTCCGCGCTCGTGAACCGCATCCTCGGGCGTCGCGAGGCGGTCGTCGAGGACACCCCCGGCGTCACGCGCGACCGCGTGACGTACAAGGCGGAGTGGCTCGGACGCCGGTTCTCGCTCGTCGACACGGGCGGCTGGGAGCCCGACGCGAAGGGCATCGACCGCTCGGTCGCCCTGCAGTCGGAGGTCGCGATCGAGCTGGCCGACGTCATCCTGTTCGTCGTCGACGCGTCGGTGGGCGCGACGTCGACCGACGAGCACGTCGTGCGGCTGCTGCGCAAGACGTCGAAGCCCGTGTTCCTCGTCGCGAACAAGGTCGACGACGCGCGGCACGAGCCGGAGGCCGCGGCTCTCTGGAACCTCGGCCTCGGCGAGCCGCACCCCGTCTCGGCCATCCACGGCCGCGGCGTGGCCGACCTGCTCGACGCCGTGCTCGAGAAGACGCCCGACGTGTCGGCGGTCGCGAAGCACGAGATCGGCGGCCCGCGTCGCGTGGCCATCCTCGGGCGGCCGAACGTCGGCAAGTCGTCGCTGCTGAACAAGGCGGCGGGCGAGGAGCGCGTGGTCGTCAACGATCTCGCCGGGACGACGCGCGATCCCGTGGACGAGGTCGTGGAGCTCGGCGGCAAGCTGTGGCGCCTCGTCGACACGGCCGGTATCCGCCGTCGCGTGCACATGGCGCAGGGCGCCGACTTCTACGCGTCGCTGCGCACCTCGGCGGCGCTCGAGAAGGCGGAGGTCGCCGTCGTCGTGATCGACGTGACGCAGCCGATCAGCGAGCAGGACGTGCGCATCATCGACCTCGTGCTCGAGTCGGGCCGCGCGCTCGTGCTCGCGTTCAACAAGTGGGATCTGCTCGACAGCCCCGAGATGGTCAACGCCGAGCGCCGCCGCTACCTCGAGCGCGAGATCGAGCAGGACCTCGCGCACGTCGCGTGGGCGCCGCGCGTCAACATCTCGGCGAAGACGGGGCGCCGGCTCGACAAGCTCGTGCCCGCGCTGGAGCAGGCGCTCGACTCGTGGGACACGCGGATCCCGACCGGCAAGTTCAACGCGTTCATCACCGAGCTCGTCGCCGAGCACCCGCACCCGCTGCGAGGCGGCAAGCAGCCGCGCATCCTGTTCGGCACGCAGGCGGGCACGCGCCCGCCGACCTTCGTGCTGTTCACGACGGGATTCCTCGACCAGGGCTACCGCCGGTTCGTGCAGCGGCGCCTGCGCGAGCTGTACGGCTTCGAGGGCACGCCCATCGTCATCAACATGCGCGTGCGCGAGAAGCGCCAGCGGAAGTAGGGCTGTGTCGGCCGTCGCCCCTGGCGGGCGGCGGCCGTTCCGGCATGGGTCGAGCGTCGGCGCCGCTGCGGGATGTCGCCGCGTGCCGCCTTTCGGATGGCTGGGGCCGGCGTGCGCGTGTCGGCCCCGGCAGGCGTCACCCGCACCGCCCCTCCGAATCGCGGCCCGGCGGTTCCGCCCGTTGCGCGGCATGACCCCCGCGTCATCCGCTCGACACGCGCGTGTGCGAGGGTGGAGGGGTGACGATCGAGCGCCCTGCACCCGGTGAGCCGCGACGGCCGGATGGCCCGCGCGATCCGGGCGACGCGTGGGTCGTGGCCGACGACGGCACCCGGTACTGGGGTCGGTTCGGGGCAGCGGGGCTGCTCGCCTTCGATGCCGCGCGCGGGGTGCTGCTGCAGCATCGTGTCGGGTGGAGTCACTTCGGCGGCACGTGGGCGCTGCCGGGCGGCGCGCTGCACCAGGGCGAGAGCCCGCTGCATGGTGCCGTGCGCGAGGCGCAGGAGGAGGCCGGCGTTCCCGATGGTGCGGTCGTGCCGCGGTTCACGTCGGTGTACGACGTCGGCATCTGGCGCTACACGACGGTCGTGGCGGATGTCGCCGATCCGTTCGAGCCCGTCATCAGCGATCCCGAGAGCCTCGAGCTGGCATGGGTGCCGGTCGACGACGTGGATGCGCTGCCGCTGCATCCCGGGTTCGCGGAGGCGTGGCCGATGCTGCGGGCGCAGCTGGCCATCCGTCCCGTGGTGCTGATCGACGCGGCGAACGTCGTGGGGTCGGTTCCGGATGGCTGGTGGCGCGACCGTGCCGGGGCCGCGCGTCGTCTGCGCGATCGGATCGCGGCGCTCGCTGTCGCGGGACTGCCGGCCGATGCGCTGGGGCTGGAGGGGAGCCGGTGGTTCCCGCGGTTCGCGCTCGTCGTGGAGGGCGCGGCGCGCGGAATCGAGCACGCCGATGACGTCAGCGTCTACACGGCGGACGGATCGGGCGACGACGAGATCGTGCGCCGCGCCGAGGCGGGCGTGGGTGCGGGCCTTCGGCTCACGGCCGTGACGAGCGATCGCGAGCTGCGCAGTCGGCTCGAGGCGGTCGGCGCGTCGGTCGTCGGCACGCGGTGGCTGCTCGACCGGCTGGACTGAGTCGCGGAGCTTGACGGGTTTTCGTGCGCTCCCTAGCGTGTGAGCATGCGCTGGATCGGGGGGATCTCAGCCGCGCTCGTCGCGGCGTTCGTGCTGTCGGGATGTGTTCCGGGTAGTGACGTCGAGCAACCCACAGAGTCCGTCTCATCGGAGCCGTCCGTGTCGGAGACGACCGCTGTGCCGAGTGTCGATCCGGAGGGCATCCGCTCGTACGATCTCGATGCGGCGACCTGGACATGGGACACGCAGGGCGAGTGGGTCGAGGTGACGCTTCAGGGCGGGGTGGGAACGGCGGTCGACCCGTATTTCCAGCAGGAGGCTCGGTTCACAGCGGGTGATCCCGTCTACGCCGATGCGAACGGGGACGGTCTGCTCGACGCCGCGGCGCCGCTCACGTGGGAGGCCGGGAACGGCATCTACACCGCGCACTTCGTGTGGCTGGCGCAGCCCGAGCAGGGGGCGCCGCCGCAGCAGGTGCCGTATCCGCTCACGTTCGGAGGGCGCTGCGCAGACAGCGCTGCCGAGGTGACGGCGGTCTCCGAGGGATTCGAGATCCGGCAGGTGCGACGGGGCACGGGCGAGGAGTCGCCGTGCGCGGAAGTGGGGACACTGGACACGGTGCGCACGGTGACGATCGTCGGCGATGGCACGGCGGACGGCTCGTGGCCGATGACGACGGATGGTCTCGGCTGGGGCGGACACTGTCCTGTGCGCACGGACGGCGGAGCGACCGTGATGGCGGCGACCGGTCGGGTGGCGCCGTCGGCCGCGGCACCTGCGACCACGGCATCGGGCGAGCGTGCGTACTATGCGCTGACGCACTACCCATTGCGGCAACCGGATGGATGGGTGCTGGCGGGGTTCGCGCCGGAGCCGGATGTCGACGACACGCTCGTGTGCGTGTGGGTGCCGACGGGCGCCTGATCAGTACGCGTCGTCGCGGCCGAGCAGGCGGTCGATCTCTCGGCGTTCGCGTTTCGTGGGTCGTCCGGCTCCGCGGTCGCGGGTGACGATGGGGGCGACGAACTCGCGGGGCGGCGGGGGAGGGGTGCGGTCTTCGAAGGCCTCGGCGGCGAGGGGTGCGCTGACGCGCTTGTGGAGGATGCCCCGGACGCCGAGGATGCGGTCGAAGCCGTTGATGCGCACGCGCACCTCGTCGCCGATTTTGACGCTGTAGGCGGCTTTGATGGGGTCGCCGTTGACGCGGACGTGTCCGCCGCGGATGGCCGTGGTGGCGGCCGAGCGGGTCTTGTAGACGCGGACGGCCCACAGCCAGACGTCGATGCGGACGGAGTCGCTCATGATCCGTCCATCGTAGGCAGGGTCAGAGGGTGAGCGAGACGACAACGCGCGTGGTGGTGGGGTGGGCGACGAGGTCGAAGCCGGCCTCCTCGAAGGTGGAGAGGGAGCCGACGAAGAGCGCGTTCGAGCTGGTCTTCCCGGCCGCCACGTCGATGGGGTAGGCCTCGAGAACGCGTGCGCCTCGTTCGCGGGCGTAGCGGATGGCGCCCTGCAGGAGTTCGCCGACGAGTCCCTGGCGGCGGTGCTCGCGGCGGACGGAGAAGCACGAGACGGCCCAGACGCTGTCGTCGTCGAGGGGTTCGGTGGTGCCGGTCTTCACGATGCGCGAGCGCCCGAGGCGCTGCTGGGTCGGGCGGGGGCCGACGCGGACCCATCCGGCTGGGGTGCCGTCGACGTAGGCGACGAGGCCCGGGGGAGGGCCGGCAACGATCTCGTCGCGGAGCATCCGCTCGCGTTCGTCGACCGTGGTGGTGCGCCAGTCGGCGTTCGAGAGGACGGGCCACATGCACTGGCAGCTGCGCCCGTCTCCGCCACCGGTGAGGGCGCTCTGCACGTCGTTCCACTGCGCCGTGGTCGCCGGCGTCATCGTGATCTCGGCCATGCCCCGACCGTACTCCGTGGCGCCGACACTCGCGGGGTGCGCCCCGGTTCGCGGCACCCTTCGCGACAGGCTAGACTGTTCGAGTTGTCCGGGTTCGCCCGGCAGCGGGCTGTGGCGCAGCTTGGTAGCGCACTTGACTGGGGGTCAAGGGGTCGCAGGTTCAAATCCTGTCAGCCCGACCGAGAGGTCCCGGAAACTCAAGGGTTTCCGGGACTTTTTCTGTAGGTGGATGTGATCCGGTCATCGAAAGCCCATCACTTTGACGCCCTCCCCGCTCGTTCGGGCCGCCGCGCTCGGCAGCCGCCCCGTCTTGCCGGTTGCTCCCGATCCGTGGGTGGGAGCAGGACGCACCTGTTCGGTATGGACACCGAACACCGCCCGACCGACAACCCCTGGGGCCTGGAACCGCTGCTCGACGTCGGCGAGCTCGCCGCTTACCTGGGCGTGCCCGTCTCGACGGTCTACGACTGGCGCACCCGTGGCCTCGGTCCGCGGGCGTATCGCTTCGAGAAGCATCTGAAGTTAGCGCTCTCGGACGTACGGATCTGGATCGAGCATCAACGCGACCCCGAGCCGCCTGCCTCTCCAGAGGGGAGGTGATCCGATGAGCCGGCAGCCTTTGACCATCGGCACCTTCGGGGAGATCGGCTACCTCCTGAGCCCCGGCGGACGCGTCGTCGCCCGCGCCCGCTACCGCGACTGGGACGGCAAGACGCGACTCGTCCAAGCGACCGGAGACACACGGAAGTCCGCCGAGCGGGCGTTGAAGGCGAAGCTCGCCGATCGGAGCCTGTTCCAGCCGTCGTCCTCGGCGCTCACCCCGCACCGCCCCTTCCCGGACCTGGTCGCGTACTGGCTTGAAGACCTCGAACTCGAAGACCGCCTGTCGAAGCGCTCTCTGCAGCTGTATGAGCGGAACATGCAGACCCTTGTCATGCCCGCCTTCGGGAATCTGACGCTGCGGGAGATCGGCGTCGCTCGCTCCGACCATTTCCTCAAGCAGCTCGCGAAGCAGAGCTACAACCGCGCCAAACAGGCCCGCGTGGTCCTGCGTCTCGCGCTCGGTCTCGCCGTCAGGCATGAGCTCTTACCGCGGAACCCGATGGATTATGTCTCGAGACTGCACCGGCCGGCGTCCACACCGAACGCGTTGACGCCAGCGGAGGAGAACGCGATCCGGGCCGCGATCGCTTACTGGGAGGCCGGACGCTCGATCTCCGGTCCGAAGCCCGACGGACAGCTCGGCGCGATCGTCGAGGTCATGCTCGGCACCTCCGCCCGCATCGGCGAGGTCCTTGCCATCCGACGCCGAGACATCGACGTCACCAGCCCGACCCCATCCATCCGGATCACCGGCACGATCGTCAGCCATCGCGGCGAGCCGACCACGCGGCAGGACCATCCGTAGACAGCGAAGTCGCGGAGGACCGTGGCGATCCCGTCGTTCACCGCTGAAGCGGTACGACGCAGGCTCACCCGGCTGGAGGATACGTCACTCGACGCCCTGTTGTTCTGCAGTCGAGAGGGAACACCGCTGACGACGAACAACGTGCGCCGTCAGCTCCGGCACGTCCTCGACCGTGCCGGGATCACCGACGTCACCCCGCACATGTTCCGCCGCACGGTCGCCACCGCCATCAACGAGCAGGCAGGTGTCGAGCTCGCCGCCGAACTGCTCGGGCACACAGACCCGAAAATCACCATCCAGCACCACATCCGCCGCAGCGAGATGGTCAACCCGGTCACGGCCGAGATGCTGGAGCGAGTGTTTTCTCGAGAGCAGTAACGGGTCAACCAGCTGGCGGGGCGAGCCCCCCGCCCTCGTTGCCCTCAGACCTGCTCAGAATCCGCAAGGCCGCATCCACCTGTGCCTGAAGCTCGAGATCACTGACCTCGAGCGTGTATGCGTAAATGTCGGGGTGCTCAGCTCTGAGGGACTCCCTGTAGCCGTCGACGTCCAAGAGGACGTCTGGTCGTAGCGCATA
Organism: Microbacterium sp. NPDC055683; assembly: GCF_053617895.1. Taxonomy (NCBI): domain Bacteria; kingdom Bacillati; phylum Actinomycetota; class Actinomycetes; order Micrococcales; family Microbacteriaceae; genus Microbacterium; species Microbacterium sp. NPDC055683. The sequence continues at coordinate 27,324 of NZ_JBSHGQ010000030.1, forward strand.
GATCCTCTTGAAACCGCTCAGTGACTTATCGTTCATGATTGACCTGCCCCGACCCTTCGCGTGATGCTCGTCTCTCTCATAGGTGCTCCCGTCTTCCCTATACGGGCGGTGTCCGGTCGAGGGGCGGTTTCGGGCGGGAAGTAGAGCGCGGGATAGGGGTTGCTTCGCGCGACATCTCGGGACGTTGCAAAGAATCGACCCGCTAGGGAGCTACCTTGGGGATGGGCGCTGCGGCGATGACCTGTGAGATGGAGGGTCCGGCGTCGGGTCTGGAGCATTGGATCTCCCAGTCGAGCCCCTGTGGTGTCCTCAGCTTGAGGTCGCTGTAGAGCATGATCGGGAGAACCGGGTTGTTGGAGAACCTCCGGTCGGGTCCTCCACCCTTGTTGACGTACTGCCATGTTTGTCCGACTTGCTGCGAGTCTTTCGGGACCACACCCGGGCTCTCAATAAACCGTTGGCGCTTCCCGACCGAGTCGAGAGCGCGGTAGCTCGCGTCCGTGTAGTGCTTTCCTTCGCGAATGAGCAAACGGTCGGGGAGGAAGTGGATGCTGGCAGATCCTGCGGTTATGGTCGGCACTGCAACGTTCGTCGCAAGGTGCTTCGGTCCAGCGAGTGTGGCGGTGGCTGACTCCTTGCGGACGAGGTTGCTGGCGCCGGCGTTCGTCTTGTGCTGGTAAAGGGTCTGCACCTGCCCCGACGACACGGTTCTCCAGAGTCTCTGAGCGTCGGTGAACCAAGACCACTGCGCGACTAGCGAGTCGAACCATGCCGCGGCGGAGTCGTTCACGTCGTAGAAGAGCACGACTCTCCGTTTAGCCGCGTCCCGCTGGAAGAGCCACCAGCATAGCGGTGCCGCCAGCACCCAGACCAGCATCCCCCAGGGCAGGATTGCGGCGCCGATCACGAAAGCCGCGATGGCGGCGATCCACCAGGTCGAGAAGTGCTTCGCGGCTGCGTTGAGTTGATCGACGACGTCGCCACCACCTGTCGGGTGCATGTCGAGCGTTGTTGCCCCTGTGACGTCTTCCATGATCACTGCGTTCGGGTCAAACACTCTCGGCGGGATCATCGCCGCGCCGCCAGCGGCTGGCCTACCTGAGCCGAGCGAACCGCGGTAGTACACACCACCCCGTCCCATGTGGACGTAATTCCCACGAGGCCCAGTGCCTACTCGAAATCCCGGAACCCCCGTGCTGATGCCAACGCCGGACTTGCTGAGATTGAAGCGGAATGGCCCAGCCTTGACGCTCTTTCTGACGTAGAACCCCATCGTTCCCCGATCTTGCCCTTTATGACGCCTGTTGTTGTTCCCCAGACCCGACCTTATCGACTCGGGACTAGCGAGTTGTAGGCCGTCGCGGATCCTCAACCGGGCGGTGCTGGGCCGCATGCATCGTCAAGCGTTGGACTGGCGTGCGGTCCTCGGGGCCAGACCGCAGGCGGCTGCCGTCAGTTGCAGTCGTTGAGACGGGTAGCCGGGATCCCGTCGTGATACGCGAAGCGCGTCTACAACTTCGCGGCAGCCTTCGGGCGTCCAAGGTCACGCACAAAACCGAGTTCGAGCACGTACTCGTGGATGGTCGCGATTCCGTTAGTCGTGTCCTGCTCATACCGCTCGGCGAACGGGAACAGGAAGCTGGTGTTCTGCCCAGCTGCCTCACACCAGTAGTACCAAGCGAAGCCAAGGACCTGCGGTTTCGTGCCGACAGCGGTCAGATAGATATGGTCAAGGTCCCCCAATGCGACGACCTTCGCCGCGATGACCTGCGCCGTTGCGAACGGGTTGTTCGCTGGCGCGAAGGATCGCGTTGCGGGCCGGTAGTCCCGTATCGACTCTCGAGCGTTCTCCAGCTTCAGGACACTCTCCTGATACATATGCGGTTGCAAGCTCGGCAGCCCCAGCAGGATCACGTGCTCAGCGTTGGGCTTGTCGTCCGCAACAGCTTTGACCAGTCCGTGGTCGTATCCTGCGCCGATGATGAGCGCGTCGCGAGGGCTGGGGCGGTTGGTATGGGCACCTTCCATCCCGGGGATGAGCCCTACCCGAGCGACCGGCCCTTTGGTGAATCGCGTGCGCTCACCCTGAACGTAGGACTCTGGATCGGAGTAGTAGACCGTGACTTCGTCGACTCCTGCTCGCTTCAGTGCGAACGGCAGCATGGCGATGTGTGGGCGCATCATCCCGGTGATGTCGATGGCAACCCGCATCCCTGACAGTGCGGACGCACCGCCAAGATGGTCGAGCACCTCCGCCCACGACTCCGCCGGAGCGATGGCCTGCGACGCGTTGACAAGTTCACCGTCAGGAAGTTCGTCACTGGTGTAGGCGTACTCCTCGTGGGCGATCCATACCTTCCGCGTCGCGTTGACCGCGTCCGCGAGGAGTCGAACTCGTCTTGAGCTGTTGAACGAGGAGAGGAACAGGTCGTAATGCTGCGCGGGCAACTGCGCCAACGTGATCTTCGCCCGCCGGAACGCGGAGTATTCGATGCTCATCAGAACAGCGGGTCTCGGGTGTCGATTGAACGACCGAATGGAGCGTTCAGCGCGAGTTCCAGGGATTCACGTGCACGGGAGAAGGAGAGCTCCGATACGGCGGGGCTGAAGATCGCTTCGATGGTCTCGCTGCTGAACGTCGCGTCCCCGCGCCGGCCGGGCTTCAACCCCCACAAAGGTGTCAGCATCGGGTGAAGCTGGAACTTCCGATGCTGTGAGCCGTGATTGCGAGCGGCTCGACCTCCAATCACTTCAACGAGAAGGCCATGGTCAAGGCACCGTTCCAGGACGCTCAGAGCGTCCTCTGACACTCCCGTCAGCGGCGATGAGAATGTCGTGATGTCGATCTCGCTCGGTTTGTCCGAATACCGGATCGATTGCAGGTAGACGCCGAGCCGTCTCACCGCGATCTCGCATTCCTCGCCTTCGGTGCCGAGCGGTTTCGCGTCGGCGAGATACCACCGTGCCGCGTCGAGCACTCCTTCACTGAGCGCCCGTTCCGAAATGGGAACGGCTCCGCTGAACACGTCCTCACCGTGGAAGTCCGCCCAATGCGACACGTATTTGAGGATCATGAGGAGGCTGCGCGGGAGGAACCCGGACATGCCGACGAGTTCACCGAAACCGGCATACGCGGTGCGCCGGTTCGCTTCCTTGTAGATCTGGGCGACCGCGTCGCTCTTGCGCTGCTTGAAGAAGTTCGCAAGCTTTGTGCTCTCGCGGCCCTCGATGAGTGGTTCCACCCACACGCGAGCCCTCGATGCGGTCTCGGCAGACGGTGTCTGTCCGCTGGCCCAGTATTGGTAGAACTTGAGAACCGCCAGCTTCTCCAGCAGCGGGTAGTCGGGCAGGGCGACTGAGGCGCACACGTCATCGGCGACGGCGGCGGAACGCGCGCGTTGGGTCGCGGTACGCAGCCGCGTGAGGTAGGGACGTTCGTGCGGCGCGTACTTCTCGAGGACGGCTCCGAGGCGCTTACTGAAGAACCGGTCGTCGGACTCGAACGATAGTCGACCTATCCAGGTCTCCGCCTCTTCGGCGCTGAGTTCGAACTCTCGCAACCGCACGCTGATCAACTCGCGGCAGAACGCCTCATACGCTTTGGGGTCGCGCGCGTACGTGTCCTCAATCGTGTAGATCTCGTACTCGCTGCCCTTCTTGTTCTCCTCACCCGCGCTCAATGTCTTGTGCGTCTTGATACCCCAGCTTCGACCACCGACCAGGAACGTCGCCGGTGCTTCCTTCTCACGGATCAGGGTGTTGAAGTAGATCTGCTGGTCATGGGCGAGGTTCTCGTACTCGTCGGCGAGGAACGTCACCCGGATGCCCTCAAAACCCGGGAGTCTGCTCACGGCCTGGCAGACCCGGAAGACGAGCTCTCCCGGGTTGGAGCGGATGTTGATGTCCAGCCGGCCGGTGTGAGCGGCGTTGTTGATGACCCAGTCGAGATCGCCTCGGATCACGGACAGCCGTGCCAGCGCGTCCGACAGCGAGCGGCCCGCCCCGACGCTCTCGTCAGCCGACAACTGAATGGTGCCCGCGACCGCGTCGAATACGTCGGCCACATCTGCCTCCGCCCAGCTCTCGGACTCCCCGACATCCCGCACCGTGGCGATGAGCAGTTCGGACAGCCACAGGTCCATGTAGTACGCGAACGCGGACGACCAGATGTCCGCGCTCTGTCCTTTTCCGACGAACCGGCTGCCGTTGAGTCCGCTGCATCGGAAGTACACGCCGAGGTAGCCGTCAGCTTGGATCTCGGCGAGCGGTCGCGTACCTCGCGCCTTCTGCAGCGGAAACGAGAAGTGCCGCATCAGGTGCGTACGACCGCCGCCCTTGACCCCCGTGAGAAACTGCGGCATCGGGCTGGCAGGGTCGACGATTGCGCGCTCACGGCCGGCGAACGCGACGTAGGTCCGTTCGATCTGCGGGTCGTTGAGGTCGACTGCTTTCGTCACCTCGAACGGGCTACGCATCACTCCCCAGCTCCTTCTTGTAGCGGCGGAACACCGGCTCCCACGCCACGACACTGTCGTTGACCCAGAAGATGGGCAGGGTGTGGTCGGGAACGTTGTGGTGCAGGCCCAGCATCAACTGTCCGTCCCCGAAGCCGAAGCAGTTCCCCGGCGCCAGGTCAGCACCATAGCGCTCAGCGACCATGCGCCCGATGTCTCGCTCGATCCCCGCCGGAGGGTCCGAGTACACATGAGACTCCTCGCTGAAGGTGAGCTGCGACTGGTTCAGTTCATGGACGGCTTCCACCCGGTCAAAGCCCAGGTCGCGGACCGCGTCCAGTCCTATCGGCTTCGCGAACATCGTGAGGTACCAGATCTCAACATCCTGGCCGCTGCGGGTCGCGGCTGCGCGGAGAAGCTCAACGAAGTCCACGTTGTGTTGCACCGCTTGGGTGCCCGTGCCGAGCACATCGTCGATAAACACCACGCGTCGAAGCTCGGGGTCCGCGATCCGGAACTCATTGTCCTCACTCGAGTGGGAAAGGATCTGGTAGGGGTTCGGGAACAGTTCCTTGTCGAGGGTGTTGTCCTGGCGGAAGTAGTAGAGCAGGTGCGTTCCGCTCTCGGACGGGTTGCCGACGCCCAGAAACCTGGTGCGTGCCAGCTGCGCCTCGTACTCGGCCTGGAGGTACTCCGCATCAGAGCGTCCGCCCGCGTCGGCCCGAATGCGCTGGATGATCTCGTACCGGAAGAGGTCTCGGTACATCGCCGTGAGCAGCTCACGTACTTCACGCAACCCGAAGTACGTGAAGTGGGACAGCAGGTGAGCTGCGTGGGATTGCTCCACCCGAACGGAGACGTTCTCGGTCTTGCCGGTGAAGTTCTCCAGCCACCGGTTCACATCGGGGACCGTGCCGTTTCCTTCCCACAGCACTTCGGACAGCACTTTGATACGTCGGCGGACGCCTGCTTCGTCCTCGTCTGCACCACCCAGCTCAAGCATCTGGATTCACCTCGAAGACGTCGATGTACTCTGCGGGCGATGGCGTCCCGTTGCGTCGGGCGGTCAGCAGTGCGCGGCCACGGATCGGGTCGCGCACAGACAGCGTCCGCTGGTAGCCCAGATACTGCACGATCTCCGCGAGATGCTGGTTTGTGTGCAGAGTGCTCCCTACGACGCTGTTCGTACCGGTCACGAGAGCGATCCGCTTCACGCCCGTCGTGCGTGCGTTAGTGAACGCCGCCTGCATGTCGACGAAATACGTCAGGTAGATGGCTGCCCGGCGTGCGTCCTTCCTACCGATGCCTTCGAGGAGGCCGCGGAGGCTCGGGCTCCACACGTCGGCGGTCGTCAGTGTCGCATCCTTCGCCGAAAGGTGTTCGCGGCCGATGTTGCCATGCTCTATATGCACGGTCCGTCCCGTCGGCGCGTGTCCCAACCAGCCCGCCTCCAGACTCGTGCTCCGCACGTACTTCTGCGCCGCGCCGTACGGGGGGCTCGAGAGCAGCAGGGTGGTGCGTGCCTCCTCTCGCGAGGGCCACATGTCGAGATTGCGCGCGTCACCAGTCCACACGTGCGCGGGTGGACGGTGCCTCGGCAGCCGCTCGAGCTTTGCCGCCATCGCCGTCGCCTCGGCACGCCACTCCTCCCACACATCCGAGGCGGTCGCGGCCGCGTTCCTCTGCGTGCGCACCGGGACGGGAATCCGCGGGTCGGTTGTCGCGACCCGCCGCGCCGTCAGCACCAGGCACAGCATCGCCACGTCCCGGTCGGCGTCGCAAATGTCGGCGGTCTCCGAAACGACAGTGAGGAGCCTTCCCAGCGCCGAAAGCGCCGCCGGCGCGTACCAGCGGCCGAGCGCGGTCGACGGGATCGTGGGACGGCGGCACCGTTTCGCTGCCGCGAGGACCTCATCGAGCCGCGCCTCCACGTCGCCGACCTCCTCCGCGCGCACTTTGACACGGCTGACAAGCGCAGCGACAGGGTTCTGCTCCACACCGACGGACGCGATGCCCCGAAGCTGCGCTTCGAGCAGTACGGTACCCGAGCCTACGAACGGGTCGAAGACCAAGTCGACGCCGTCGACTACCGCATCGGTCGCGAGCAGGAATCTCGGAATGTGACGCAGGAGTCGCGCAGGGTACGGGTACAGTCCATGCGTGTACTCGTTCGCCGGAAGCACACCCACTAACTGTCGAAAACTCACGTCGAGCGACTCACCCGAATATCTGCGCGCCAAGTTGGCGTATTCGCGTGAGTAGTGGCGTGAGGTGACGTGGGTCGGATGCGGCACCGCCTCAGCGGACACGAGGTCACTCGACACTGCTAACTCCTGCCCGTCACGTCTTTGCGGCTCACTCTCTATCACGGTACAGTGCCCACGCCCCGGGACGAGCTCTTGCCGACGCCGACGCACCCGGATCATCTGCTCGTTTGATCCGCCGCAGGGTATGATTCACAGCCCGAAGCCGGTAGGCTTAAGACCTCCTACTCGTCGCCCTGGAGGGGATCTCGATGACACTTGTTGCCGACCGCGTTGCAGACTCACGAACCCAACAGTTGAAGGAACTTATCGAAATCCTCGTCGAGGTCGTCAAGGAGCACGGCGGGACAGTGTCTCAGCGCGAAGCGATGCGCGAGGCGGCAACGAACGCCGAAATGTCGGTTTCCGAGATGCCGTACGTCGTCAACTCTGCCGTCGCCGACCATCGGATCACCGCGGACCTGCGGTCTGGGAAGTTGGAACTTGTAGACTGAGCCAGTGGCAGTTGAGAACCCGCCGGACGCGCTAGTCAAACTTGCCGACGGATCGTGGGTTCTGCCGCGCACCTGCGAGCAACGCTACGGCCGACGGGAAGCGTCCCAGCCGAGTGATCGGGATCACCGCACGGAAACCGAACGCGACCGCGGCCGGTTGGGCTACTCGGCGTACCTGAGACGCCTTGCCGGCGTGACCCAGGTCGTCTCGCCCGAGCTTGCGTCCGCGCAGATGCACAGTCGCTCATCGCACACCCACAAGGTGGCCATGATCGCGCGAGAGATCGCTGACCATGTGGCACGCAGCGCCGATAGGAACGACGCCTGGCGGTCAGTCATCGCCGCTGCGGGCGGCCTGGATATCGCCGCCTGTGAGGCTGCCGGACTTGCACACGATATAGGCCACCCCCCGTTCGGCCATGCCGGTGAGGACGCGTTGGACGCCTACCTGGAGCTCAAGGACGTCGAGGACGGATTCGAAGGGAACGCGCAGACGTTCCGAACCGTGACACGTCTTGACCGCAATAAGGGCACCACCGTCTACGGGCTGAACCTGACGAACGTCACCCTGGCGGCGATCCTCAAGTACCCGTATGCGAAGCGCAAGCCATACGACGACAGGCGGAATCGGAAGTTCGGGGCCTACCAGGACGATGCCGACCAGCTTCGGTACGTGCGCGCTGCGGTCCTCAACCTTGGGGTGGCCGGGGAGGACCACGGACGACAAACGCTGGAAGCGTCCATCATGGACCTCGCCGACGACGTTGCCTACGCCATCCACGACCTGGAGGACTTCCTCGCAGCCGGTCTCATCGATGTCGGCCTTGTCCTCAACGACATCAATGCGGCGCTCGACGACGCCGGCATCGTTCACGACATGCGTGAGAAGCAGGACTTCAGCGCCGCCAACTTCACGAAGACATCAGGACGGTTCTCCCAGCCCCTGGTGTTCGTCGAAGCGTCAAGGCGGCATCGGGCAGGGTATTCACCCCACTACAACGACCGGGACTATGCGGCCGCCCTGCACGATGTGAGCCGCTTCCTCACCCAGCTCGGGGACCCCGATCTTCAGGACTACGCGCAGAATCTGCGACTACTGCTGAAAGACTTCATCACGAAGTTCTTCGACGCCATCGAATTGAACGAGGAACCACCGTACGCGGACGGCCCGTCGGTGTACCTCACGTCGGAAGCCTGGCATCAAATGCAGGTGCTGAAATCCATCACGCGCCATTACCTAGTGTCTCGACCCCGCATGGGTTCGATGCAGCGGGCTCAGACGAGGTCCATCGAGATTCTGATGGAAGGTCTCGCGGATTGGATCTGCACCGCCCCCAAGGAACACTCTCTCCCGCCGACGCTGCTGACCATGCTCGCGCGCAACAACGTCGCGGTGCCCATCACTCGGCAGTCGACAGAATCCCTCGAGCCTGGGCACTTCCGCGCCCTGTCCGACTACGTGTGCACCATGTCCGACTCCGAGGCTCTCATGCGATCCCAGTGGCTCGCAGGCACGGAGGTCCCCGGCTCGTTCCGCCTCGCACTGTCCTGAGGGTCTTGCAATAGGAGGTTACCGTCGCGCGGTGCGGGCGAGTTCTAGCACGCCGACTTTCGGGCCCGATGACGTTCGTGGACCCTCGGAGAGAGTGCGCGATCAGCGGCGGCTGAGCGTGCTTGGAATTGCGTACGTGAGCCCCGGACTGTCGTCGCGCGGACAGGGCGAGTCGTGCGTGGCGTCCAGTGCGCGTATACGCCGCTCGATGCTTTGCACGATAGCGGCTCCTTTATGCGCATGATTAGCGACGCTTCGCCGGGTCGAGGCGTTCCGAACGCGCTGCGCCGTCTGTGAACCTCCCGTGCCCGAACGACTCCGCGCAGCTTGACATCGCGCGCTGGGCACAACGATGACCAGAAGTCGTCCGGAGGGCTGTCATCAGCCGGTACTCATTCCGTCGAACGACCGCCATGGGAACCGCGAATACGCACGGACTCTCAGTGATCCGCCTCTCCATCCGGATGCCGCTCGAGCCCGTCAATTGTTCTCGGCGCGAGTCCGAAGAGCGACCCATCAGGAACCCACCTGAATCACCCGCCAAGGCCCGCCGCCAACCGGGTACACTCGGACCAAGCGAACCGCTCGGTTCCCTGTCAACACAAGGGAATCCGCGAGTTCCCGAGACGATCGGCGGAGACCGGCATTCGACCGGATCCTCCAAGGGGTCGCAGGTTCAAAATCCCAGCCCGTCGCCTCAACAGAGTGAGCGCCATGGATCACACCGAGTACCAGCGCACCGTCCTCACAGTCCTCGACGGCGCGACCACAGCATCCTCCGCGTGCGTCGCCGCGATCCATCGCGCAACAGTCAACGCTGGCGCCGGCGTCCTCATCGAGGTGTTCGTTGACCAGGACGCCGAAGGCCCGTTCAGTGTCTGGGTTTGGTTCGAAGGCGATGACGCCGTCGCGCTCGACCGCGAGCTCGGCGTTGAGCACGAGCGCTTCGGCGTGATCTGGGGCGAGGAAGGCTGGGAGCCTCCGGTTCCGCCGCGACCGGTCGGATGGTCGCGGCAGCTGCTGACGGAGACGATCGTCGCTGGCGTCGCGGAATGGGTAGACCCGCTCATCCCCTCAAGAACAACCGTGGTGCACTGGGAGGTCGCACCGCACGACGGGATCGCCGACGGCATCGCCGGCGGACCCCGCAACCGCCTGACGCCCTCACTGCCGGGGAGACACCCACCCGGCTAAGGTATCCACGTGCCAGACGCCGTGCCCGCCCCCGTTCCCCGCCCCGGCGCCGTCTACTTCGTCGGCCGCGTGATCCTGCGCCCGCTCTTCTGGCTGCTCTACCGCCCCCGCATCGTCGGCCGCGACAACGTGCCGGCCAGCGGCCCCGTGCTCCTCGCGAGCAACCATCTCGCATCGCTCGACACCGTCATCATCCCGACCGCGGCCATCCGACCCGTGCAGTTCCTCATCAAATCGGCGTACTTCACCGGCTCGGGCCTGCTCGGCCGCGCGAAGCGCTGGTTCTTCACCTCGATCGGCGGCGTGCCCGTCTACCGCGCCACGGGCCGCGACGCCCGCGCCGCCCTCGACGCGGGCAGCAGCATCCTCCGCGCCGGAAGCGTCTTCGCAGTCTTCCCCGAGGGCACCCGCTCGCGCGACGGCAAGCTGCACGACGGCCACGGCGGCGCCGCCTGGATGGCTCGCGACACCGGCGCCGCCGTCGTGCCCGTCGGCCTCGTCGGGACGGGAACAGCCACGCCCTTCAGCCACCTGCGCCCCGGACGCCCGCGCCTCGAGGTGCGCTTCGGCGAGCCGCTCGACCTCACCGACCTCGACGGCATCCCCGACGGCAAGGCCCGCCGCGAGATCACCGAGCGCATGATGGCCGCCATCGCCCGCCTGAGCGGCCAGGAGCGCTCCGGCAGCGTCAACGCCTCCTCACGAGACTGACGACACTCGCCCGATCACCCCCGGAAGGCGCCCCGCCAGCTCCCCGGCGAGATAGCCGACGCCATCCCGCCGCCCGGCCAGCTCGTCACCCGCGGCCGCATGTACATACGTGCCCCACACCGCCGCGCGCGCGGGGGAGAGGCCCCGCGCGGCGAACCCCGCCACGGCACCGGCGAGCACATCGCCCGAACCCGACGTCCCGAGCCCCGGCCCGCCCGCGCGGATGCGCCACGCCGAGCCGTCGGCATCCGTCACGAGCGACTGCGTCGCGACCGCCGCGCCGTACCGCTCCGCCACGGCACGTGCGGCCCGCACGAACGCCCGGCCCTCAGACGGAACCTCCGCGCCGAGCAGCACCCCGACCTCGGTCGGGCTCGGCGTGAGCACGAGCCGCCCGCGCAGCGCATCCGCGAGCGACGGCCGCCGCGCCAACGCCGCGAGCGCGAACGCATCCACGACGAACGCGACCGACGGCGGCGCATCCGTGATGAGCCCCGCGAGCAGCCCGCCCGCCGCATCGACGTCGTCGAGCCCCGACCCCACGAGCACGCACTGCACGCCCTTCAGCTCCGCCGCGAGCGACACGTCGCCGCGGACCGACCCGCCTTCGTCCGCGAGCGGCACGATCCCGGCCTCCGGAACCGCCGCGCCGACCGCCGCCGCGACCGATCGCGCGACCGCGAGCGTGATCCGCCCCGCACCCACCCGCAGTGCCGCCGTGCCCGCGAGCATCGCCGCACCGGGGCTCCGCAGCGCCCCGCCGACGACGAGCACGGTGCCGCGGTCGTACTTCGACGACCCCGGATCGGGCAGCCCCCACCGCCGCAGCCTGCGCTGAGTCACCCGCTCACTCCGCCGTGACACGGCTCTCCTCCTCGGCGTCGTCGGGCTCACCCGGATCGATGTCGCCGCCCTCGGCCGCCGCATCGCGGCGCCCCGCGTGCAGCGTCGGCGCGATGCCCGCCTCGACGAGATGCGCGACGTCGCCGACGCGCTCGGCGTGCCACGCGCCATCCGACCGCTCGAGCACCGTGACCGAGGCGTTCGCGACCGGCTCGGCGATCGCGGCCGCGAGCGCCCGCCGCTCGTCCCACCCCTCGACGACATACCGCGTCAGGTGCACGAGCGCCTCATGCGCGAACACGACCACCGTCTCGTGCGGGGCATCCAGCGCATCGCTCAGGAACGACCGCAGCCGCAGCGCGACGTCGGCCCACGACTCGCCGCCGGGCGGACGGTAGTAGAACTTGCCGAGATGCGCGCGCCGCTCGTCCTCCGACGGGAACCGCTCGCGCACACCGTGCGACGTGAGATGGTCGAGCACGCCGAGCTCGCGATCCCGCAGCCGCTCGTCGACGGATGGCCTCGCCCCCGCGAGCAGGCCCGTGCGGTGCGCGCGCACATACGGCGACGACCAGACCTCCGCGTCGCCGACCTCCCTCAGCACCGCCGCCACCGCCTTCGCCTGCCTCTCGCCGAGCGGCGACAGCGGGGCGTCGACATCGCGGAACGGGAGGTCGATCACCTCGTCTCCCGCGGCCTCCGCGGCGCTCGCCGCCTCGTTGCCGACGCTCTCGCCATGACGGATGAGGATGAGTCGTTGCACGCGCATCGCACGAGGCTAGCGACGACGACGTCGCGGCGGGAGGGGGTTGCGCCCGGTCAGTGCCGCGCGTGATCCTCGGTATCGGGCTCGGCGCGCAGCACGTCGGCGATCTCCTCCTCGGGGCGGGGCGCGACGTTCTCGTCCTCCTCGAGCTCGGGAACCGTCGGTTCGTCGGGCAGGGGCACGTGATGCTCATCCGGTCGGCTCATGACAGCTCCTTCGCACGCGGGGTTCCAGCGTAGACCGGCCGACGCCGGCGGCGGCGACGCCGACACCACCCCGTGACATCCGCCGCGTGTCGGAGTAGACCGGAGCCATGACGTACCGCATCGGATACCTCGTCGGCAGCCTCTCGAGCGACTCGATCAACCGCGTGCTCGCGAAGGCCCTCGTCCACCTCGCCCCGCCGAGCCTGCAGCTCGAGGAGATCCCCATCCGCGACCTGCCGCTGTACAACCGCGACGACGAACTCAGCCCCGTCGACGCCGTGCCGGCCCTCAAGAAGGCGATCGAGGCATCGGACGGGCTGCTCTTCGTCTCACCCGAGTACAACCGCTCCATCCCCGCGCCGCTCAAGAACGCCATCGACTGGGGCTCGCGCCCGTGGGGCCAGAACTCGTTCGCCCGCAAGCCGACCGGCATCATCGGCGCCTCACCCGGCGCCATCGGCACGGCCGTCATGCAGGCGTCGATGCGCAGCGTGCTCAGCTTCCTCGACGCCCCGCAGCTCAACGCCCCCGAGGCCTACGTCACCTTCCACGCCGACGCGTACGCCGACGACGGGTCCGTCACCGACCCGCACACGGAGACCTTCCTCCGCCACTACATGGAGGAGTACGCGGCGTTCGTCGAACGCGTGCTGTCGGCGACGCTGCCGGGCCACGAGGGCGACGCCGACCCGGATGTCATGCACTGACCCCTATCGTTCCGAGCGATCACGACATATCGTTGGGTATCGTTCGAATCCGATGGAGGTCATCATGAGCACCAACTCGTTCCCGTTCGGCGGCGCCAACCCCGTCGACGGCGTCTGGCAGATGATGGAGCAGCTGCGCTCGTCGTTCGACAAGCGCGCCGCCTCCCCGCGGATGGCCCGCGGCGACGTGCGCGCGGCCGTGCTCGTGCTCCTCGCCGAGCAGCCCATGCACGGCTACCAGATCATCCGCGAGATCGAGGAGCGCAGCGGCGGCAGCTGGAAGCCGAGCGCGGGCTCCGTCTACCCGACGCTGCAGCTGCTCGCCGACGAGGGCCTCGTCACGGCGGAGGAGTCGAACGGCCGCAAGACCTACGTCATGACGGAGGCCGGCCGCGCGGTCGCCGCCGAGGCCGAGGTCCCGTGGAGCACGGGCGCCGGCTCGGGCTCGTCCACCGCCTCGGATGGCCCCTCGTTCGGCGCCCTGCCCAAGGCGGGCGTCGACCTCGCCCAGGCCGCCGCGCAGATCGGCCGCACGGGCACGCCCGAGCAGGTGCAGCAGGCCGTCGACATCCTCGACGACGCCCGCCGCCGCATCTACGCCATCCTGGCGCAGGGCTGAGCGCGGTGGCGGCGGGCGCCGACGGGGCCGCGACTCCCGAGACGCGGGCGCGCTACCGGCGCATCCTGCGCTTCGCGAGCAGGCACCTCGCCGTCGCCTGGTGGTACGAGGTCGTCCTCCCGCGGATCGGTCTGCAGGCGGTCGCCGACCGCACCCGCGAACGCCGGATGACACGCTTCGCGCGGCGCTTCCACGGCCTCGCCGTCGAGCTCGGCGGGCTCATGATCAAGGTCGGGCAGTTCATGTCGTCGCGCCTCGACGTGATGCCGCCCGAGATCACCGCCGAGCTCGAGGGCCTGCAAGACGAGGTGCCGCCCGTGCCCTTCGACGCGCTCCGGCCCGCCGCCGAGGCCGAGCTCGGCGCGCCGCTCGACCGCGTCTTCGCCTGGTTCGACGAGACGCCCATCGCGGCCGCCTCGCTCGGCCAGGCGCACCGCGCGCGCCTGAACGCCGCCGACGCGGAGGACACCGGGCTGACGGACGTCGTGGTGAAGGTGCAGCGCCCCGGCATCGACGCCGTCGTCGACGTCGACCTCGCGGCGCTCCGCAAGGTCGGCCGGTGGCTCAGCCGCGTGCGCGTCGTCTCGAACCGCGTCGACATGCCGGCGCTCGTGGAGGAGTTCGCCGCGACGAGCCGCGAGGAGATCGACTACCTGCACGAGGCGGCCTCGTCCGTGCGCTTCGCGGACGACTTCGCGGGCGACGCCCGCGTCGCCGTGCCCTCCGTCGTCTGGGAGCGGACGACCCGCCGCGTCCTCACCCTGGAAGACGTCACGGCCGTCAAGATCACCGACCACGACGCCCTGCGCGCGGCGGGGATCGACCCCGCCGACGTCGCTCCCGTGTTCGCCGCCGTCATGTTCGACCAGCTCTTCGCGCACGGCTCCTTCCACGCCGACCCCCATCCCGGCAACGTCTTCGTGACGCCCCGCGCCGACGGCGGCTTCGTGCTCACGTTCATCGACTTCGGGATGATGGGCGCCGTCCCCGACTCCACGCGCGCGGGCCTCCGGAAGCTGCTCATCGCCGCCGCCGGGCGCGACGGGCACGGCCTCCTCGCCGCCGTCCGCGACATCGGCATGCTGCTCCCGTCGGCCGACACCGCCGAGCTCGAGCGCGCGCTCGCGCAGCTCTTCGCCCGCTTCGGCGGGATGGGCTTCGCCGAGCTGCGCGAGGTCGACCCGCGCGAGTTCCGCGCCTTCGCCGACGAGTTCGGCGACGTCGTGCGCTCGCTGCCGTTCCAGCTCCCCGAGAACTTTCTCCTCGTCATCCGCGCCATGTCGCTCACCTCCGGCGTGTGCAGCGCCCTCGACCCCGCCTTCAACCTGTGGGACTCGGTCGAGCCCTACGCCGCCCGCCTCCTCCGCGAGGAGAGCGCAGGCGTCGTCCGCGACGTCATGGCCGAGGCGGGCGAGGTCGCCGCCGTCGCGTGGCGGCTGCCGAAGCGCGTCGACGGGCTCATCTCCCGGTTCGAGGACGGCACCGTGCAGGTCGCGACGCCGAAGCTCGACCGCCAGCTCGCGCGGCTCGAGAACCTCGTGCGCCGCGCCGTCTCCGGCGTGCTGTTCGCGGGGCTCCTCATCGGGGGAGCCGTGCTGCAGAGCGCCGAGGTCGGCTTCGGGGCCGTGCTCATGTGGGCGTCGGCGCTTCCGCTGCTGCACGCGCTGTTCGCGCGCCGATGACGGATGGCCGCACCCGCGCCCCCGCTTCCTAGACTGGGCGGGTGCCGATCACGTCCGCGATCCTCGATGCCGCCGCGCGGCATCCCGACCGCGTCGCGATCGCGGGCGACGACGGACGCCTCTCCTACGCCGAGCTCGTCGCCGACTCCCGACGGGTCGCCGCCGCGGTCGATGCGCTGCACCGCGCCCATCCGGTCGCGCCCGCGCCCGAGACCCGCGGCATCCCGATCACGGCCGTGAGCGTTGGCTCCGCCTTCCACACCGCGCGCATCGTCGCGGGCCTCGCCGGGTACCGGTCCGTGTCGGCCGTCATCGACCCGCGCTGGCCGCTCGCGCACCGCGTCGGCGTCGTGCTCCAGACCGGCATCGGCGTCGTCGTGGGGGAGGACCCCGCCTTCGCCGCGGCCCTCCGAGAGCGAGGATGGCGCGGAGCGTTCGTCGGGCTCGACGGGCTCGACCGGCACGGCACGGCCGCGCCGCCGACCGTGCGCGACGCCGACGAGGCGTTCCTCCTCCTCTTCTCCTCGGGCACGACGAGCGATCCCAAGGCGTTCCTCAAGACCCGCGGGCAGTACCGCGCCAACGTCGCCGTCTCGAGCGCGCACCTCGAGCCGCTGCCCGGTGTGCAGACCCTCGCGCCCGGACCCGTCTCGTACAGCCTCACGCTCTACGCCGTCATCGAGTGCCTCGCGACCGCGGGCGGCGTGCACCTCGCCGACGCCTTCCATCCGCTCGACGCCGCGCGCACCATCCGCGAGGAGGGCATCACGCGCGTCGTCGCCGTGCCCGCCGTCGTGCAGGGCCTCGTCGACGCGGCCCGGCGCGACGCCGCGGCGCTCGCGCACCTCGACCTCGTCGTCACCGGGGGCGCGCACCTGCCGGCGAGCCTGCGCGACGGGCTCGCCGGCGTCCTGCCGCGCACGCGCCTCGTCAACTACTACGGCGCCGCCGAGATCGGCTTCATCGGCGACAGCCGCGGCGGCTCGCACCTCGACGTGTACGACGGCATCGAGGTGCGCATCCGCGACGACGCGGGGCGCGACCTCCCGGGCGGCGAGCTCGGCACCCTCTGGGTACGCGCCGCCGCGTGCTCCGACGGCTACCTCGCCGGCACCTCCGACGCCGTGCTCCGCGGGCCCGACGGCTGGGCGACCGTGCACGACCAGGCGCGGATGGTCGACGGCCGTCTCGCGCTCGCGGGCCGTGCCGGCGACATCGTCGCGACGGGCGGGCACGAGGTCTCGCTCGCCGACGTCGAGCGCGCCTTCGACGGGATGGCGGGCGCCGTCTGCGCGATCGCCCTCCCGCACGAGACCCTCGGCTCCGTCATCGCGCTCGTCGTCGAGGGCGACTCGGCCTCGAAGGACGCGCTCGCCGGCCGCGCACGCACGGCCCTCGCCCCGCAGTTCGCGCCGCGCCGCTGGTACCGCGTGCCCCGTCTCCCGCGCACCGTGGGCGGCAAGCTCCGCCGCGGCGAGACGGCCGCGCTCGTCGCGCGCGGTGAGGCGGAGCGGCTGTGAGCGCGCGCCGCGTCGTCGCGACCGGGTTCGGCGCCGTCACGCCGAGCGGCATCGGCGTCGACGCCCTGTGGCATGCCGTCTCCCACGGCCGCAGCGCCATCCGCCGCCTCGAGGGGGTGGACGTCGACGGCCTCCCCGTGCGCATCGGCGGGCAGGTGCGCGGCTTCACGACGGCGCTCGACCCCGCGCTCGCCCGGAGGCTCAGCCCCGTGCTGCAGTGGGCCGTCGCGGGGGCCGACGAGGCGCTCGGGCAGGCAGGCGGCCTTCCCGCGGCGCCCCACCGGGTGCACGTCATCGCCGCGACGGGCTCGGGGCCCGTCGACGCCATGCAGGCGGCGACGCGCGCGCTCGACGCCCGCGGTCCGCGTGCCGTGCCGCTGACCCTCGCCATCCACGGGGCCCCCGACGCGGCAGCCGCCCTCATCAGCCAGCGGCACGGCATCACGGGCGCCGCCTCGGCCATGTCGGCGACGTGCGCGAGCGGCGCCGTCGCGCTGGGCGAGGGGATGCGGCGCATCCGCCACGGCTACGCCGACGCCGTGGTCGTCGTCGGCCTGGAGGACTGCCTCGGCCCGGTGAACCTCGCCTCGAACGCCAACCTGCGCGCGCTCGCGACGGGGCACGACGACGCACCGGAGACCGCGTCGCGCCCCTTCGATCGCGCCCGCCGCGGCTTCGTCATGGCGCAGGGAGCGGCGGCGGTCGTCCTCGAGTCGGCGGACGGCGCACGGTCGCGCGGCGCGACCGCCCTCGCGGAGATCGCGGGATTCGGCGCCTCGAGCGACGCGCACCATCCCACGGCGCCGCTCCCCGACGGAGCGGGCGCGGCAGCGGCCATCCGCGACGCGCTCGCCGACGCCCACGTCGACGCCGGCGCGGTCGACCACGTCAACGCGCACGGCACCGGCACCCCCGCGGGCGATGCCGCCGAGCTCGCGGCGCTCGCCGCGGCCCTCGGCGACGGGGCCAGGGCCATCCCGGTCACCGCGACGAAGTCGTCGACAGGGCACCTGCTGGGGGCCGCGGGAGTCGTCGAGGCGATCATCGCCGCGCGGACCATCCGCGACGGCGTGCTGCCGCCCACGCTCAACCTCGACGACCCCGAACCCGGATGGCGCTTCGTCGGCTCGCGCACGGAGGCCCGCGTCGACACCGTGCTGTCGACGTCGTTCGGGTTCGGCGGGCACAACGGCGCGCTGCTCATCGCGCGCGCAGACGGATAGGAGACCGACATGGACCGAGAGCAGCGCCACCGCGCGCTCGCCGAGCGCTTCCTCCCCGACGACCTGCGGGAGCGGTTCCGCGCCCGCGCCGCCGTCGCCGATCGCGACAACGCGTTCTTCGACGACGACCTCGTCGAGCTGCGCGCCCAGGGGTACCTCACGCTCCTCGTACCCGAGGAGCTCGGGGGCGCGGGGCTGTCTCTCCACGAGGTCTCGCGCCTCCAGCAGCGTCTCGCGGCAGCCGCCCCCGCGACGGCACTCGGCATCAACATGCACCTGCTCTGCACGGCCGTCGTGCGCGCCATGATCGCGCGCGGCGACGACTCGCTCGCCTGGGTGCTCGACGACGCCGCGGCCGGGGAGGTCTTCGCCTTCGGCATCAGCGAGCCGGCGAACGACTGGGTGCTGCAGGGGTCCACGACGCGCGCGGAGGCGCAGGACGACGGCGGATGGCTGCTCACCGGCACGAAGGTCTTCACGTCTCTGTCGCCCGTGTGGACGCGGCTCATCGCGCACGGCCTCGACGACTCCGACCCCGACGACCCCCGGCTCGTCTACGGCTTCGTCGCGCGCGACTCCGACGGCATCACGGTCTCGGACCACTGGGACGTGCTCGGCATGCGCGCCTCGCAGAGCCGCACGACGCGCCTCGACCGCGCGCGCATCCGCCCCGAGCACGTCGCACGGCGCATCCCCGCCGGCCGCCATCCCGACCTGCTCGTGTTCGCGATCACGAGCGCCTTCCAGCTGCTCGTCGCCTCCGTCTACGCCGGCGTCGCCGAGCGCGCTCTCACGCTCGCCGCGGAGGGGCTGCGGCGCCGCACGTCGGCGAAGAGCGGCACGACGCTCGCCGAGGTGCCGGAGCACCGCGCGCGCCTCGCCGACGCCTACCGCGCGCACCTCGCGGTGCCCGCCCAGCTCGACGCGTACACGCGCGACTTCGACGACCTCGTCGACCACGGGGCCGGATGGCCCGTGCGGCTCGTGAGCGCGCGCCTGGCGGCCTCCGACGACGCGAGGGCGGCGGTCGAGACGGCGCTCGTATGCGCCGGGGGCGCCGCCTTCGACAACGGCCACGAGCTCGCCCGCCTGCATCGCGACGTCACGGCCAGCCTCTTCCACCCGCCGAGCGCCGACGCGGCGCGCCCCCTCTTCGCCGCGGCGCTGCTCGACGGCTGAGCGCGCCCATAGGATCGGACGCGACAGGACCGGACTCGACGGGACCGTCGTCGACGGAAGGGGGAGCGCCATGCGCCGCAAGACCGCGTTCGAGAAGGAGCTGCCGCCGCAGAACGAGGTGCGCGTCATCGGCACGCGCATCCGCCCGTTCACGTTCGGGCTGTTCGGGGCGCTCGGCGTGCTCGTCGCGCTCCTCATCGGCTCGATCGTCGGCCAGCTCGCGACCGTGCTCGTCTACGTCGGCATCGCGCTGTTCCTGTCGCTCGGCCTCGACCCCGTCGTGTCGTTCCTGGAGCGACGGCTGCCGCGCCCCGCCGCCGTCACGATCGTCGTCGTCGGCGTGCTGCTGGCGTTCGCGGGCATCATCACGGCCATCGTCCCCGTCGTCGTCGAGCAGGTGACGAACCTCATCGACGACGGACCGCAGATGGTGGACGACGTGCTCGCGAGCGACTGGTACCAGACGCTCGCGGCGCAGTTCGGCGACTCCTTCGAAGACGCCGCGGCCGGCGTCCTGAGCTTCGTGCAGGACCCCGCCAACCTCACGTCGATCGGCGGCGGCATCGTGGCGGTCGGCGCGGGCATCGCGGGCGGCGTCACGGGCGTGACGATCGTCGTCATCCTCACGCTCTACTTCATGGCGTCGCTGCGCGGCATGAAGCGCCTCGCGGCGCGGTTCGTGCCCGCCTACCAGCGGGATCGGTTCAGCGAGCTGCTCGAGGACGTCTCGGGAGCCGTCGGACGCTACGTCATCGGCCAGGCGAGCCTCGCGCTCATCAACGGCGTGCTCACGCTCGTCGTCATGTCGATCATCGGCGCCCCGCTGCCGGCGCTGCTCGCGCTCATCGCGTTCGTCGGCTCGCTCATCCCGCTCGTCGGTACGCTCAGCGCGTCGATCATCAACGCGCTCATCTGCCTCTTCGTGTCGCCCGTGACGGCGCTCATCGCCTTCGGCTACTACCTCGTGTACATGCAGATCGAGGCGTACGTGCTGAGTCCGCGCATCATGAGCAAGGCGGTCGCGGTGCCGGGAGCCATCGTCGTCATCGCCGCGGTCGCGGGCGGAGCGCTCGGCGGGGTGCTCGGCGCGCTCGTGGCGATCCCCGTCGCGGCGAGCATCATCATCATCGTGCAGAAGGTGCTGTTCCCCGCGCAGGACGCCAAGACCCAGCCGCCCGCCGGCGCCTAACGCGCGCCCCGGCCGCACGCAACCCCCTGCGGCGGGCACGGCGCGCGGGGGAGGCTGGCGGCATGCACACGACAGACGATCCCGACGCCATCCGCCCCGTCCGCGACGCGGAGTCGAGCGCGTACGCCGATCCCTCGGATGATCCCGCGCAGGCGGAATGGGAGGGGCGCGCCCCCGAGCCCGGTACCGCCACGGGCGCCGACCCGGCGGAGATCCCCGACGAGGCGGACGAGATCCCCGCCGCCGACCTGCCGCGCGGCGAGGAGCAGCCCGAGACGCAGGAGGCCGACCCGATCGTCGCCGACCTCGGCGAGGACGGCGAGGGCGACCTCGCCCCCGAGGACCTCTGACGACCGAGGACATCTGACGACCGGAGACCCCCGACCACCGGACCTCAGACGGCGAGGAGCCCGGCGCGATCCGCGCCGGGC
>NZ_JBSHGQ010000031.1:0-44276 GCF_053617895.1 Microbacterium sp. NPDC055683
GCGCGAGAGCCGCGCGCCCCGCCTCACCGCGTCAGCGGCGCGCTCCGCGGCGGTAGGCGAGCACGGCCACGACGAGCGCGGCGACGCCGGCGACGAGGCCGCCCGCTCCGAGCGCGACCGGCAGGGGGTCAGCGTCCGCCGCAGCAGAGGCCGTCGCGGACGCCGTCTCGTGGTCGGCGTGCGACGTCTCGTCCGAAGCCGCCGTGTCGGCCGCCTCGGCGAGCGTCACCACGGGGGCGGGGGCGTCGAGGGCGTGCGGGTCCTCGCCGTCCTCGGCGAGCTCCGACCACGACGTCGACCCGTCCTCGCAGATCTGCTCCACGGGGAAGGCGAGCGTCTCGGGAGCGTCGGCGGCGTAGGCGACCGAGATCTCGACGGCCGCGCGCATGGCGTTCGGCACCGGCTCGTCGGCCGTGTACGTGATCGCGTCGACGAGACCCGTCGACGCGTCGCGCGCGACGTCGATCGTCCATCCGGCCTGGATGGTCGGAGTCGCCGAGTCGAGACCCTCGTCGGGCATCGAGATCACGAGCTGCGTGGTGGGCGACTCGTCGCAGCCGTGCGAGAACGCGAACGTGAGGACGTCGTAGCCGCCCGCGACGGGGGCATCCGGCGTGACGGTGACGTGCGCCTGGGCGGCGAGCGGCGCGGCCACGACGAGCGCGCACGCGGCGGCCGCTCCCGCGGCGAGGCGGATCGCGCGGCGACGGCGGATGCGGGGCGCTGCGTCGAGGGGCGCGGAGGGGAGGGGTGCGGGGGTGAAGGACATGGGTTCTCCTGGAGAGTCGGAAGAGGGCGCGGCTGCGCCATGAACCCACCCGGCGACGATGTCCGTCGCCCAGGTGGCGATCAGCGTCCCGAAACCGGTGGTCGGGGACGCGGACTGCGACCGGGACGGGCGAAGCCGTCGCACGGGCCGCAGGAAGGGGGCTCAGGAGAACGCGAGCGGAGGGCCGCGCTGGAGGCGGACGTCGTGGAAGAGGCGGCTCGCGGGGCGCGTCGGCTCGGCGGCGACAGCCGCCGGGGCGACGGCGACGGGCGGGGCGACCGCGACGGGCACGCGCCGGATGGCGGCGCGCGCCCATCCGGCGATGGCGCGCACCGCGTGCTCCCCGCGCCAGAGCAGCGCGGTCGTGACGAGCGCGGCGGCGGCGTGCGCGACGAGCATGGCGCCATCCGTCTGCGCGGCGAGCGACGCGTGCTCGGTCGCGAGAGCCGCGAGGTGCGCATCGTGATCGTGAGCCGAGTGCACGGCCGCGGCCGAGGAGGGAGCGCCGAGCGCGGCGAACACGACGTGGAACGCCCCCTGCGTGATCGTCGTGGTGGCGGCGAGGCGGGGAAGGCTCAGGCGCCGCCCCATGAGGGCCGCCGCCGGCAGCGCGAGGAGCGCGGCCATCCCGACGACGAGCAGGGGAGCGGGGGCAGCGCCGCCGCCGAACGTGTGCGACACGGCGGCGAGCAGGGTCGCGGCGGCGGATGCCGATGCGCCACGGAGGACGCGCAACTGCCGCGGGTTCACGGCTCCAGGATAGGCGACGCGCCTCTGCGCGCATTCATAGGCGGCGAGGGCTACCGTGGCGGGGTGGATGTGCTCCTCTTCGTGGTCGGCGTCGTCGTCATGGTCATCGGCCTCGGTGCGTCGATCGCGTTGCACGAGGTCGGGCATCTCGTGCCGGCGAAGCTCTTCGGAGTGCGCGTCGGCCAGTACATGATCGGCATGGGGCCGACGCTCTGGTCGCGGCGGCGCGGCGAGACCGAGTACGGCATCAAGGCGCTCCCCGTGGGCGGCTACATCTCGATGGCGGGCATGTACCCGCCGGCCCAGGTCGCAGAAGGCGCCTCGACGGTGCGCGCCGCGCGAGGGCGCCGCATGTACGCGACGCTCGTGCAGGATGCGCAGGCGGCGAACGCCGAGACGCTCGACGGCGTCGACGAGTCGCGGACGTTCCACCGGCTCCCCGTGTGGAAGCGCGTCGTCATCATGCTCGGCGGTCCGGTGATGAACCTCGTGCTCGCGGTCGTGCTGTTC
Source organism: Microbacterium sp. NPDC055683 (assembly GCF_053617895.1). Lineage (NCBI taxonomy): Bacteria > Bacillati > Actinomycetota > Actinomycetes > Micrococcales > Microbacteriaceae > Microbacterium > Microbacterium sp. NPDC055683. The sequence continues at coordinate 2,030 of NZ_JBSHGQ010000031.1, forward strand.
GCGGTGCTGTTCAGCGGCATCGGCATGCAGCAGGCGACGACGACCGTCTCGCAGGTCGCGGAGTGCGTGCTGCCCGCGGGGTCGACGGCGACGGAGTGCTCGGCGGCGGACGCCGAGGCGCCGGCGCATGCGGCCGGCATCCTGCCGGGCGACGTGCTCGTGTCGCTCGACGGCACCGAAGTCGAGAGCTTCGCGGACGCGTCCGCGATCATCCAGGCGCACCCGGGCGACGCCATCCCGGTCGTCGTCGAACGCGAGGGCTCGGAGATCGCGCTCACGCTCACCCCCGTCGAGAACCAGGTCGAGGTCACGGCGGACGACGGCACGACATCGGTCGAGACGGTCGGCTACGCCGGGGTGACGGCGACCGTCGCGCGCATCCAGGAGCCGATCTGGGTCGGCCCGCAGACGGCCTTCGAGAACGTGGGCGCCGTCGTGCAGATCGTCGCGAACCTGCCCGCGCGCCTGTACGACACGGCGTACGACCTGTTCACGGGCGGCGAGCGCGATGCCGACGGCCCCATGAGCGTCGTGGGAGTGGGAAGGCTCGCCGGCGAGGTCGCGGCGACCGACGCCCCCGTGCTCGACCGCATCGCCGTCATGATGAGCCTGCTCGCGTCGCTCAACATCGCGCTGTTCGTGTTCAACCTCGTGCCGCTGCTGCCCCTCGACGGCGGGCACATCCTCATCGCGCTGTGGGACGGTCTGCGCCGCGCGGTCGCGAAGCTTCTCGGCAGGCCCGAGCCGAAGCCGACCGACGCCACGAAGCTCGTGCCGGTGACGCTCGTGGTCGTCGTGCTGCTCGTCGGCATGGGCGCCCTGCTGTTCGCCGCCGACATCTTCAACCCTGTGCAGCTGCTCGGCGGCTGAGCGACGGCGCCGGTGGCCCCCGTTTGCGGGGACCCGCGCCGGGTTTGGCCCCCAAAACGCCGCAAAACCCACCGCCGCCCAAATTTACACCCGTGGGCGGGGGGGGGGGGGGTGGGCGCGGGCGCGGGGCGCCGGGTTGCGGGGCCCCCGGCGCGGGTTTCGCCCCGAAACGCGGCGAAACCCCGACGCGCACCCGCGTCCGTCCCCCGCGGCACTCCGCTCAGCGCAGCGCGTGCGCCACGAGGCGCTCGAGGGTGCGCATGCCGTCGCGCGACAGGATCGACTCCAGGTGGCCCTGCACCGACGCGAACCCGGCGCCGCGCAGGGCGTAGACGTCGCCCGTCGCGGGGTCGGCGGCGATCTCGACGGCTCCCACCCCGCCGCAGCGCGTCTCGCTCGGCGTCAGCTGCGTGACGCCCGGCGTCACGCGCGACGTGAAGGTGTTGTAGAACCCGATCGACGCGTCCTCGCCGAACAGGTCGACGGTCAGCTGCAGCCCCTGGTGGGGGCTCGCGAGCGGTGCGAGCGAGACTCCGATCCGGTCGGACAGGATCTGGTGGCTGAGGCACACGGCGAGGAGCGGCCGGTGCCCCGCGAGCCGCGCATGCACGACCTCGCGCATGCGCGCGATGCGGGCGCTCGCCTCATCGCGGGGGTCGCCGGGGCCGGGACCCGACACGATGAGCTCGGCGGCGTCGACGACCTCGGGGGAGGCGTCGCTCCAGTGCACGATCTCGACGTCGAGGCCGAGGTGGCGCAGCTGGTGCGCGAGCATCGTCGTGAAGCGGTCCTCCGCGTCGACCACGACGGCACGGCGGCCGGCGAACGGCCGTGCGTCGGGAGCGCCCGCCTGCTCCTGCATCCAGAACGGCGCGAGGCGCGCGTTCCGGGAGGCGAGCAGCGTCGCGACGCCCTCGTCGTCGGCGAGGCGTCGGGCCGGAGCCGGCTCATCATCGTCGGGGACGATCGTGATGGCACGGGGGATGGCGCCGATCGCGCCGAGTACGCCCGCGGCCTTGCCGTGCGTCTCGCTCACCTCGCCGTAGGGGTCGGAGTGCCGCACGAGCGTCGCGCCCACGGGTACGCGCAGGCGCCCGTCCTCGAGGTAGGCGGTGCGGATGAGGATGGGCGCGTCGAGGTCGTGCCCGCCCTCGGCGTTCGGCGTGAAGAGCGCCGCGACACCCGAGTAGTACCCGCGCGGCGTGCGCTCGTGGCGCTGGATCACGGCGCAGGCGTTCTGCATGGGCGAGCCCGTCACCGTGGGGGCGAACATCGTCTCGCGGAGGATGTCGCGTGGGTCGAGCCGCGAGCGCCCCCGGAGCACGTACTCGGTGTGCGTGAGTCGCGACATCTCCTTGAGGTGCGGCCCCGTGATGCGACCGCCGTCGCTGCAGACGGCGCTCATCATCTTGAGCTCCTCGTCGACGACCATGAAGAGCTCCTCGGTCTCCTTCGTCGAGGAGAGGAACTCGGTGAGCGTCTCCACGGTCGCGCCGCCGGCGGGATGGCGGAACGTGCCGGAGATGGGGTTCATCGTGACGACGCCGTCCCTGGCGCTCACGTGCGCCTCGGGGCTCGCGCCGACGGCGACGTGCCCGGGCGTGACGACGGCGAACGTCCAGTACGCGCCGCGCTCGTGCTCGAGGAGTGCCCGGAACCACGTCAGCGCGGCCATCCGGGGGTCGGCGTCGACGCCCGCCACGTAGTCGCGGCGGATGACGAAGTTCGCGCCCTCGCCCTGGCCGATCTCGTCGGCGATGACACGGCGCACGATGTCGGCGTACTCGGCGTCCGCGAGGTCGAAGCCCGCGTCGGCGAGGGGGATGGTCTCGCTCGGCAGCGCGGCGACGGCCTCGTCGAGGGGGACGGCGACGTGCGCGTCGACGAGGAGGCAGCGAAGCGGTGCGCCGTCGTCGTGGGCGGCGAAGCCGCGCTCGCGCACCTGGCGGAAGGGCACGAGCGCGAGCACCTCGCGCGGGGTGCCGTCGGCGTCCTGCAGCGGGATGTCGCCCAGCAGCTCGACGTCGGAGAGCGCTCCGGAGAGCACCTCGACGGCGGCGCCCCCTTCGCGCACGATGAGCGCGAACGAGGAGGCGGGGTCGGCGGCCAGCCGTGCGATCAGGTCGGCCGAGGCGGGGGCGAGGGCGGTGGGCCCGGTCATGCGTGGTACTCCCTCTGGGCGGGGCCGCCCTGATACGGAAAAGACCGCCCCATCCGGTTGAACTGGGCGGTCGAATCGTGGTTCGCGAAAGGGTCCGCCTATCGGGCGGGCCACCAGGAGAGGTTCGCGAGCATGCGCCGAAACTACCACAGCGCGCGGCGCGGCCACGGCCATCCAGCCCTCACCCACCGTGCGCGCGTACGCTGGAGCACGTGCCCGCAGTCAACATCGGTATGCCCCGTGTTCCCGAGACCCTCGCCCCGCGACGGAAGTCCCGGCAGATCAAGGTCGGCAAGGTGCTCGTCGGGGGCGACGCTCCCGTGAGCGTGCAGTCGATGACCACGACGCCCACGACCGACATCAACGCGACGCTGCAGCAGATCGCCGAGCTGACGGCGTCGGGATGCGAGATCGTCCGCGTCGCGGTGCCGAGCCAGGACGACGCCGACGTCCTCCACATCATCGCGGCGAAGAGCCAGATCCCCGTCATCGCCGACATCCACTTCCAGCCGAAGTACGTCTTCCAGGCGATCGACGCGGGGTGCGCCGCCGTGCGCGTGAACCCCGGCAACATCCGCAAGTTCGACGACCAGGTGGGAGCGATCGCGCAGGCGGCGAAGGCCGCCGGCGTCTCGCTGCGCATCGGCGTCAACGCCGGCTCGCTCGATCGTCGTCTGCTCGAGAAGTACGGCAAGGCGACGCCCGAGGCGCTCGTCGAGTCGGCCGTCTGGGAGGCGAGCCTCTTCGAGGAGCACGACTTCCACGACTTCAAGATCTCGGTGAAGCACAACGACCCGATCGTCATGGTCAAGGCCTACCGCCAGCTCGCGGAGCGGGGCGACTGGCCGCTCCACCTCGGTGTGACGGAGGCCGGCCCCGCGTTCCAGGGCACGATCAAGTCGGCCACGGCGTTCGGCATCCTCCTGTCGGAGGGCATCGGCGACACCATCCGCGTCTCGCTGTCGGCTCCGCCGGCCGAGGAGGTCAAGGTCGGCCACCAGATCCTGCAGTCGCTCAACCTGCGCGAGCGCAAGCTCGAGATCGTGTCGTGCCCCTCGTGCGGACGCGCGCAGGTCGACGTCTACACGCTCGCCGAGAACGTCACTGAGGGACTCAAGGACATGACCGTGCCGCTGCGCGTCGCCGTCATGGGCTGCGTCGTGAACGGCCCCGGCGAGGCGCGCGAGGCCGACCTCGGCGTCGCGTCGGGCAACGGCAAGGGCCAGATCTTCGTGAAGGGCGAGGTCATCAAGACCGTCCCCGAGGCAGAGATCGTGCAGACCCTCATCGAGGAGGCGAACCGCATCGCCGACGAGATGGGCCCGGATGCCGCCACCGGCACCGCGCAGGTCGTCACCGTCTGACGGTCTTCGGGGTCAGCGCACCGCGGCGATGATCAGCTCGGCGAGGCGCTCTGGCCGCGTGAACTGCGGCCAGTGCGCCGACCCGATGCGGACGACCTCGCTGTCGGCGATCGCGTCGAACTCGGCCGCGTAGGCGCCCCACTGCGCGATCTCCGCGCGGAAGGCGCGCTCGTCCATCCCGCCCATGAGGAGCGTCACCGGCACCTCGTGCCGGCGCGGGTCGGCGAGGCGGATGGCGTCGGTCGGCACGCGCGCCGGAACGCTGCGCGTGAGCGGCTCGGTGCGCGCCCTGGTCGCCGCGTCGAGGTCGTGCACGTCCTCGTCTGGGAAGAAGTCCCAGCCGGGGAACGGCACGATGCCGCCATCGACGGGGAACTCCGAGATGCCCGCACCGGGCGGCGGCGGCACGGTGTCGACGAAGACGACGCGCGCGACGCGCGCGGGCCGTGCGTCGGCCGCGCCCCAGACGACGTTGCCGCCGCCCGAGTGGCCCACGAGCACGACGGGCGCGTCCGCCGCGTCGATCTCCGCGATGACGGCGTCGACCCAGTCGGCGATGCCGATGCCGTCGGGTGAGGGGTCGCCGACCCCGGGCAGGGTGAGGGGCCGCGGCGTGTGCCCCGCGGCCTCGAGCGCCGGGGTCACGGCGCTCCACGAATCGGCGTCGAGCCAGAGTCCGGGGACGAGGATGATCTCCATGCCCCGACGCTAACGGCGAGCGCCGACATCCGCGACGGTGCGTGCGCGATGGGCGTCGCGGCGCGCGAGGCGCTCGACGGATGCGAGCCAGACATCCCGTCGTGCGGCGTCCGCGCGACGGACCGCCGTGAACCGCGTGGCGCGCACGCCGCGCACGCCGCAGAACCGCATCGTCTGATCGCGCACCTGGCGCGTCGCCGGATCTCCCGTCCACGCCAGGAACCAGCGGGGGGAGTCGCTCGTGAGGAGGATCCGCCCCGACCTCGCCGTCAGCAGGCCCTCGGGCAGTCCGTTGGACCGGTAGCGGTAGGCGGTCTTCGGCAACAGCACGCGATCGAAGAACCCCTTGAGCAGTGCGGGGGTCGACGCCCACCACACCGGGGTGGCGACGACGAGATGGTCGGCGGCGAGCAGGAGGGACACAGCGCGCTCGAGGTCGGGCTCCAGCTCCTGCACCCCGCGGTAGCCCGCGCGCAGCACGGGGTCGAACGCGAGGTCGCGCAGCGCCAGCAGCGTGGCGTCGCCGTGCGCCTGTGCGTATCCGCGGGCGAGCGCGGCGGTGAGCGATTCGGGTGACGGATGGCCGTCGATGACGAGGGCGGACATGGCGGCTCCCTTGATATGGACAGTGCCCAGATATCTGGACACTATCAAGATAGCTACGATCTTGCGCATGTCAACATCGGGTGGCCGCTATCACCACGGCGCGCTGGCCGCCGCCCTGCTCGAGGCCGCCGATGCGCTCCTCGGCGAGAGCGGCGCCGCCACGTTGAGCCTGCGCGAGGTCGCACGCCGTGCGGGGGTGAGCCACAACGCGCCGTACCATCACTTCGCCGACCGCCAGGCGCTGCTGAAGCGGCTGTCCGAACGGCACATGTCCGCCCTGCTCGACGCGCAGCGCGCCGCCGCCTCCGCGTCGCCGCCGGGAGCGTCGCGCCTGCGTGCGATGGCGGTGGCCTACGTCGACTACGCCGCCGACCACCCTCAGGGCTTCGCCCTCGTCTTCGACCCCGAGGTGTGCGTTCCCGGGGCTCCCTCGGGGACCATGGCGCCGCTGATCCGCGCCAACGAAGAGCTGATCGCCGACGTCGTGGGAGAGGTCGACCCGGAGCTCGACGAGGCGGCGCGCGCCGCAGCCGTCGCGGGCGTGTGGGGTCTCGCGCACGGTCTCGCCAACCTCGTCGTCGCGGGCCACCTCCCGCGTGATGCCGCCGCCCCCGGCATCGATGCGCTCGTCGCGCTCGTGCGCGCCGGCTGAGCGCGCCGGCTCCTACGCGCCGTCCTCGCCCGGATCCTCCTCGACCACGGCGAGCGACACCGTGCCGGCGGCGATGTCGGTGGCGACCACGCGCACCCGCACGCGCGCGCCCGCCGGCGCCGTGCCATCCGCCGTCGCCGTGACGAACGGCTCGGCGATCTGCACGCGCACGCCGCTCTTCGCCTCCGAGAGCACGACGGCGTCGTGCACATCGCCGGCGTGCAGCACGGCCGCCTCGACACGGTCGACGGCGCCGTTCTCGAGCCGAGACGCCAGCGCGGAGGACCGGCGCATCGCCTCGGGGAGGGCGGGCAGCGCCTCGACGTCGACGTCGCCCATGCAGGCGCGCAGCGCGAAGCGGTCGACGAGGCGCCGCAACGGCGCCGTGACATGCGCGTACGGTGCGCCGATGGCGGCCTGCGCTGCGTGCTCCGGCACCTCGGCGGGGGAGAGGAAGACCGCGTAGTCGGCACCTCGGAAGAGCGCGGTGGCCGCCTGCAGCACGGCGGCCGTGACGGGGTCGTCCACGTCGAGCCGCCGGAGGTACTCGCCGTACGCGAGGGAGTCGTCCCACGGCCGCCCGAGCAGCTCGACCTTGCGGCGGAACTGCGCGAGCGCATCCTCGTCGGCGGGCGGCAGGGTCCGGAGGACGCCCTTGCCCGCCGCGAGCATGCGCGCCGCGGCGGCCATCCCCGTGAGGAGCGAGATCTGCGCGTTCCACTCCTCGATCGGCAGCGGCACGCGCCGACGCAGCGCGTACCCCGCCGGCCCGTCCACGACCTCCTCCTCCGGCGTGTTGAGGCTCGCTCCACCGCGCTGCGCCTCCTGTGCCACGAGGAGCGGCCCGACGACGCCGAGCAGGGCGATGGTGACAGGCGCGGTGCCGTCGTCGAGCGCCGTCTGCGCCTCGCGGTAGGTCCACTGCTGTCGCGAGCGGACCCACGCGCGCTCGATCGACGCGGGGGAGCGGACGGCCGCGCGCGCGTCGAGCGCGAAGGTCCAGACGTACGCGCGCCTGTCCTCGCCCGCCAGGAGCGATGCGGCGCCGTGCGAGAGCTCCTCGGGATGGAGGGGGATCGAGCCGTCCGGGGCGTACAGCGTCTGCCCGCGTCGCCGCGCCTCGCGGTCGATCGCGCCTCCCGGGCGCACGAACGCCGCGAGGTCGGCGATGGCGTAGCGCACGACGAAGCCGTCGCCGTCGCGGGCGATGTGCATCGCCTGGTCGAGGTCGCGCGACCCCTCGGGGTCGATCGTGAGGAAGTCGACGTCCCGCAGATCGATGCGCTCGCGATCGGAGCCGTCGACCGCGGGGCCCGCCGATACCGCGACCGCCTCCGACCGCACCTCGGGCGGGAACGACTCCGGCAGCTCGAGGTCTCGGCGGAGCGCGGCGAGGGAGTCCGCGAGCTCGGTCCGGACGGCGGACGGGGACAGTCGGGTGCGACGGGCCGGCATGGCGTCAGCCTAGGCGCGCGTCCGCCGGGACACGATGCAGGAGATCCGGCCGGCCGACGCGACGGGAACCGCAGAACCACGCGGGACGGCCATCCGCCGCGGAGAAAACTCCTGCGTTGTGTCTCGCGTGTCGGGGGCGCGGAAGGGCGCGGGCCTAGACTGGGGGATCGTGGTCACCCGTCTGTCGAAGCTCTTCGTCCGCACGCTCCGAGAGGACCCCGCCGAGGCGGAGGTCGCGAGCCACAAGCTCCTCGTGCGCGCCGGCTACATCCGGCGGGCGGCGCCCGGCATCTTCACGTGGCTGCCGCTCGGCCTCCGGGTGAAGGCGCGCATCGAGGCGATCATCCGCGACGAGATGACGGCCGCCGGTGCGCAGGAGGTGCACTTCCCTGCGCTGCTGCCGCGCGACCCGTACGAGCAGTCGGGCCGCTGGGAGTCGTACGGCGACGGCATCTTCCGCCTGCAGGACCGGAAGGGCGCGGACTACCTCCTGGCGCCGACGCACGAGGAGATGTTCACGCTGCTCGTGAAGGACCTGTACTCCTCGTACAAGGACCTGCCGCTCACGATCTACCAGATCCAGGACAAGTACCGCGACGAGGCCCGGCCGCGCGCCGGCCTCCTCCGCGGGCGCGAGTTCACGATGAAGGACGCGTACTCCTTCGACGTCTCCGACGCCGGGCTGGAAGACAGCTACCAGGCGCAGCGCGACGCCTACGAGCGCATCTTCCAGCGCCTCGGGCTCGAGTACGTGATCGTCAACGCCGACAACGGGCTCATGGGCGGCGCGCGCAGCGAGGAGTTCCTGCACCCCACGCCCGTCGGCGAGGACACGTTCGTGCGCTCGGCGGGCGGCTACGCCGCCAACGTCGAGGCCTTCACGACCGCCGTCCCCGACGCCGTCGACTTCTCGGCCGTGCCGGAGGCGACCGTGTTCGACTCCCCGGACACGCCGACGATCGAGACCCTCGTCGCGCACTCCAACGCCGTGCTCGACGGCGAGTACACGGCCGCCGACACCCTCAAGAACGTCGTGCTCGCCCTCACCCACCTGGACGGCACGCGCGAGCTCGTCGTCGTCGGCATCCCGGGAGATCGCGAGGTCGACGAGAAGCGCGCGGAGGTGGCCTTCGCCCCCGCAGAGGTCGAGACCGCGACGCCCGAGGACTTCGAGCGGCACCCCCTCCTCGTGAAGGGCTACATCGGGCCGTGGTCGCCGACGGGCGCCGTGCTCGGCTCCGAGTCGGCCACCGGCATCCGCTATCTCGTGGATCCGCGCGTGAGCGAGGGCACCGTGTGGATCACGGGCGCGAACATCGACCAGAAGCACGCGCACTCCGTCGTCGCCGGCCGCGACTTCGCCGCGGACGGCGTCGTCGAGATCGCGAACGTGCGCGCTGGCGACCCCGCGCCCGACGGCTCCGGCCCCGTCGAGCTCGCGCGCGGGATGGAGATCGGCCACGTCTTCCAGCTCGGCCGCTTCTTCGCCGAGACGCTGGGTCTCAAGGTGCTCGACGAGAACGGCAAGCTCGCGACCGTCACGATGGGGTCCTACGGGATCGGCGTCACGCGCATCCTCGCCATCATCGCCGAGCTCTCGAACGACGACCGCGGCCTCATCTGGCCCGAGGCGGTCGCCCCGTTCGACGTGCACGTCGTCGCGACAGGCAAGGGCGACGAGGCGTTCGCGCTCGCCGAGGAGCTCGCCGGCGCGCTCGAGGGCGCGCGTCTCGACGTGCTCTACGACGACCGTCCGAAGGTCTCTCCCGGCGTGAAGTTCGGCGACGCCGAGCTCATCGGCGTCCCGCGCCTCGTGGTCGTCGGCCGCGGCGCGGCCGACCGCCAGGTCGAGCTGTGGGACCGGCGCTCGGGCGAGCGAGAGGTGGTCCCCGTCGAAGAGGCCGTCGCGCGCCTCACGGCCACCCGATGACGACGGTCGACGACGACCTCGCCGCACTCCTCGACGCGGCGGGCATCACGGCGAATCGCGGCCTCGTCGAGCGGATGCTGCGGGCCGCGCTCCAGCTCGGGCAGGACGGCACGTCCCGGCTCGATCTGAAGATCGCGGCGTCCGCCGTCACCGAGATGCGCTCCGCGTTCCGGCTGTTCCAGCCCTATGCGGGCGTCCCCAAGATCACGGTCTTCGGATCCGCGCGCACGCGGCCGGAGGACCCCCTCTACCGGCAGGCGCGCGATGCGGCGGCCGCGCTCGCCGAACGCGGCTGGATGGTCGTGACGGGCGCGGGCCCCGGCATCATGCGCGCGGCCGCGGAGGGCGCGGGGGACGAGCGCGCGCTCGGCGTGTCGATCCGCCTCCCGTTCGAGGAGAAGGCGGAGGGCGTCGCCGACGACAGCCGCTCGGTCGAGATGAAGTACTTCTTCACGCGCAAGCTCATGCTCGTGAAGGAGTCGAGCGGATTCATCTGCCTTCCGGGCGGGTTCGGCACGCTCGACGAGCTGTTCGAGCTCCTCACGCTGCAGCAGACCGGCAAGGCCGAGCCCATGCCGATCGTCCTCCTCGACGCCCCCGGCGGCCGCTTCTGGCGCGGACTGGAGTCCTTCGTGACGGAGCAGCTCGAGCCGGCCGGCGTCATCTCGCCCGGCGACTTCGACCGCGTGCTCCTCACGGACTCCGCCGAGGAGGCGATCGCCGAGATCACCGGCTTCTGGCGCAACTACCACTCCCTCCGGTGGGTCGGCGAGCGCCTCGTGCTGCGGCTGCGGCACGAGCCGAGCGACGCCGAGGTCGCCGAGCTCGACGCCACGTTCGGCGCGCTCCTCGCCGAGGGGCGCATCGAGCGCGTCGCGGCGCTCCCTCCCGAGGTCGCCGACGACGACCACGTCGACCTCCCTCGTCTCGCCCTGCACCTGCGTCGACGCGAGGTCGGATCGCTCCACCGCCTCATCGCCGCCGTGAACGGGCTCGCCTCCGCGCGCTGACCGGCGCGCCCGGGGCGACGACGCACAGCCGCCGCTCCCGGTCATCCGGTATCGTTGCGGAGATATCGGCGAGACGTGTGCCGGTGAGAGCTGAATACTGGAGGGCCCTGTGGACATCGATCTCGGATTGCTTCGGACGGTCGAGCGCGAGAAGGAGATCCCCTTCGACGAACTCGTCCGCATCATCGAGCAGGCGATCCTCACCGCGTACGGCAAGCACATCTCGCAGTCCGGCGAGATCCCCGAGGGCGCACGCGCCCGTCTCGACAGGAAGAGCGGCCACGTGGCCATCCTCCTCCCCGTCCGCGACGACGAGGGCGCCGTCGTCGGCGAGGAGGAGACCACCCCCGACGACTTCGGCCGCATCGCGGCCTACGCGGCGAAGCAGGTCATCAGCCAGCGACTGCGCGACATCGCCGACGACGCCGTGCTCGGCGAGTTCCGCGGCAAGGAGGGCGACATCGTCGCGGGCGTCGTCCAGCAGGGGCCCAACCCCCGGATGATCCACGTCGACCTCGGCACCGTCGAGGCCATCCTCCCTCCCGAGGAGCAGGTTCCGGGGGAGGAGTACGCGCACGGATCGCGGCTCCGCGTCTACGTCACGAGCGTCGCGAAGGGCACCAAGGGCCCGCAGATCACGGTCTCGCGCACCCACCCCGGGCTCGTCCGGAAGCTCTTCGCGCTGGAGGTGCCGGAGATCGCGAACGGCCTCGTCGAGATCACCTCGCTCGCGCGAGAGGCGGGGCACCGCACGAAGATCGCCGTGCGCGCCAACGACCCGTCCATCAACGCCAAGGGCGCCTGCATCGGCGAGCTCGGGCGGCGCGTGCGTGCCGTCACGGAGGAGCTGAGCGGAGAGAAGATCGACATCGTCGACCACGACGACGAGCTGCCGAAGTTCGTCGCCAACGCGCTCTCGCCCGCCAAGGTCACGAGCGCCTTCGTGCTCGACGCCTCGACGAAGGCCGTGCGCGCGCTCGTGCCGGACTACCAGCTCTCGCTCGCGATCGGCAAGGAGGGCCAGAACGCCCGCCTCGCCGCCAAGCTCACGGGCGCGAAGATCGACATCCAGCCCGACAGCGTGCTCGAGGAGTAACCGCAGGATGGCCGGCGCCGCGACACGCGCGGAGGCGGCCGCGACACCGAGGTGTAGGATGGAATCCGTACGGACGTGCGTCGCCTGTCGCACGCGTGCCTCCCGAACCGCCCTCCTCAGGGTGGTGGTCATCGATTCCGAACTCGTCGCAGACGAGCGCGCGATCATGCCGGGCAGGGGCGCGTGGGTCCATCCGACCCCCGAATGCATCGGGATCGCGGTGAAGCGACGCGCCTTCGTTCGGGCACTGCGCGTGCCGGGCCCGCTCGACACGCAGACCTTCGAGAAATGGCTGTCAGCTATGGAAACCAAGTGAACGGCTCGAAATGAGTCCCGTCCGACTTCACTGAGGTCTGCCCTGTCCGGGGCAGGCCGCCCCAGACAGGAGAATTGTGGCAAAACCACGCGTACATGAGATCGCAGCGGAGCTCGGCGTCGACAGCAAGGTCGCGCTCGCGAAGCTGAAGGAGCTCGGCGAGTTCGTCAAGAGCCCGTCGTCGACGATCGAGCCGCCCGTCGCGCGCAAGCTGCGCGCCGCGCTCGAGTCGGAGGGCTCCGCGAAGCCGGCGGCCGAGGGGTCGGCGAAGCCCGCCGCTCCGCGCGCCCCCGGTCGTCCGGGGCCCGCGGCCGCGCGCCCCGGCGCGCCGAAGCCCGGCCCCGCGCGCCCCGCGGCGAAGCCCGCCGTCGAGGAGCCGGCGGCTCCGGCGCCCGCTGCTGCCGCGCCGTCCGCCCCGGCGAAGCGGGCAGCAGCCGCACCCGCCGCACCCGCTGCGGCGAAGCCCGCCGCGCCGGCCGCCCCGACGGCGTCGGCCGATGAGGCGCCGGCGGCATCCGGTGCGCCCACGCCCGGCCCCCGACCCGGCGGCCCGCGTCCCGGCAACAACCCGTTCTCGACCCAGCAGGGCATGGGCAAGCGCCCCGCCGCGGGTCCCCGTCCGGGCAACAACCCCTTCGCCTCGCAGCAGGGCATGGGCCAGCGCCCGACGCCCGGCAACATCCCGCGCCCGCCGAAGCCGCAGGCTCCGCGCCCCGGGGCACCCCGCCCGGGCGCTCCGCGTCCCGGTCGTCCCGGTGGTCGTCCCGGCGGCGCGCCGTTCCAGCAGCGTCCCGGGGGCCCCGGTCGTCCCGGCGGCGCTCCCGGTGCCGGCGGCGGCTTCCGTCCCGGCGGCGGCGCTCCCGGCGGCGGCTTCGCCGGTCGTCCCGGCCCCGGCGGTCGCGGACGCGGCGGCACCGCCGGCGCGTTCGGCAAGGGCGGCGGCAAGTCGAAGCAGCGCAAGTCGCGTCGGGCGAAGCGTCAAGAGTTCGAGATGCGGGAGGCCCCGATCGTCGGCGGCGTCAAGGTCCCGCGCGGCGACGGCAACACCGTCATCCGGATGCGCCGCGGCGCATCGATCTCCGACTTCGCCGACAAGATCGAGGCGGCGACCGGCATGGTCTGCCAGCCCGGCAACCTCGTGACGGTGCTCTTCCACCTCGGTGAGATGGCCACCGCCACCGAGTCCCTCGACGAGGCGACCTTCGACGTGCTCGGCTCCGAGCTCGGCTACAAGGTGCAGATCGTCTCCCCCGAGGACGAGGACAAGGAGCTCCTCGAGGGCTTCGGTCTCGACCTCGAGAAGGAGGAGCTCGAGGAGGACGACGACGATCTCGAGATCCGTCCCCCCGTGGTCACCGTCATGGGCCACGTCGACCACGGTAAGACGCGACTGCTCGACGCCATCCGCAAGACGAACGTCGTCGCGGGCGAGGCCGGCGGCATCACGCAGCACATCGGCGCCTACCAGGTGTGGACGGAGCACGAGGGCTACGAGCGCGCGATCACCTTCATCGACACCCCGGGTCACGAGGCCTTCACGGCCATGCGCGCCCGCGGTGCCGAGGTGACCGACATCGCGATCCTCGTGGTCGCGGCCGACGACGGCATCATGCCGCAGACGGTCGAGGCCCTGAACCACGCGCAGGCGGCCGGCGTGCCGATCGTCGTCGCGGTGAACAAGATCGACAAGCCGGAGGCGAACCCGGCGAAGGTGCGCCAGCAGCTGACCGAGTACGGGCTCGTCGCCGAGGAGTACGGCGGGGACGTCATGTTCGTCGACGTGTCGGCGCGCCAGAACACGGGCATCCAGGACCTCCTGGACGCCGTGCTGCTGACGGCCGACGCGGGTCTCGACCTGCGTGCGAACCCGAACAAGGCCGCGCGCGGCATCGCGATCGAGGCGAAGCTCGACAAGGGCCGCGGCTCCGTGGCCACCGTCCTCGTCCAGTCGGGAACGCTGCGCGTCGGCGACCCGATCGTCGCGGGCACGGCGTACGGCCGCGTGCGCGCCATGGTCGACGAGAACGGCGACCAGGTCGTCGAGGCCGCCCCGTCGCGGCCCGTCCAGGTGCAGGGTCTCAGCTCGGTCCCCCGGGCCGGCGACACCTTCATCGTCACAGACGACGACCGCACGGCACGCCAGATCGCCGAGAAGCGCGAGGCCGTCGAGCGCAACGCGCAGCTGGCCAAGGCCCGCAAGCGCATGTCGCTCGAGGAGTTCACGCGCGCCCTCGAGGAGGGCAAGGTCGAGTCGCTCAACCTCATCATCAAGGGCGACGTCGCCGGTGCCGTGGAGGCGCTGGAGGAGTCGCTCCTCAAGATCGAGGTCGACGACAGCGTGCAGCTGCGGATCATCCACCGCGGTGTGGGCGCGATCACCGAGTCCGACGTCAACCTCGCCACGATCGACAACGCGATCGTGATCGGCTTCAACGTCCGACCGGACGCGAAGGCCCGCGAGGCGGCCGCCCGCGAGGGCGTCGACGTGCGCTTCTACTCCGTCATCTACAACGCGATCGACGACGTCGAGCAGTCGCTCAAGGGCATGCTCAAGCCGGAGTACGAGGAGGTGCAGTCGGGCGTCGCGGAGATCCGCGAGGTCTTCCGCTCCTCCAAGTTCGGCAACATCGCCGGTGTCATCGTGCGGTCGGGGACGATCACCCGCAACGCGAAGGCGCGCGTCATCCGCGACGGCGTCGTCATCGCGGACGGGCTCGCCATCGAGTCGCTGCGCCGCTTCAAGGACGACGTCACCGAGGTCCGCACGGACTTCGAGTGCGGTATCGGCCTGGGCAAGTACAACGACATCCAGATCGGCGACGAGATCGAGACGACCGAGATGGTCGAGAAGCCGCGTTCCTGACGCGTCTTCATGACACGATGGCCCTGCCGGGCGGCGCGAGCCGCTCGGCAGGGCCATCTCTTCCCGAGGAGGACTGAACATGGCTGGAAACGAACGACAGGCCAGGCTCGCGGACCGCATCCGCGTCATCCTCGCCGAGCGGCTCGAGAAGGGGCTGCGCGATCCGCGGCTCGGGTTCGTGACGATCACCGATGTGCGCGTCACGGGCGACCTGCAGCACGCGTCGGTGTTCTTCACCGTCTACGGCTCCGACGAGGAGCGGGCCTCCAGCGGCGCGGCTCTCAAGGCCGCGACCGGCATGCTGCGCAGCGAGGTCGGCCGCAAGCTCAACACGCGCCTCACTCCCACGCTCGAGTTCATCCCCGACGCGCTGCCGGAATCGGCGGACCACCTGGCCGCGCTGCTGCAGGAGGCGCGTGAGCGCGATCAGGCCGTCGCCGGTCTCGCGGCGGGCGCCCGGTACGCGGGCGACGAGGACCCCTACGTCAAGCCGCGCGTCGACGACGAGGACTGACGCTCACCGCGGCAGTCGCAGCTCTCCGCCCTCCGCCTCGACGAGGCCGTCGGCGAGGAGCGACAGGATGGCCCGGTCGCGCTGTGCGCGGTCGGGCCATCCTGCGAGCACGGCGTCCTCCGCGACGGGAGCGGGATCGCGCTCGCGCAGCAGCCGCAGGACGGCGCCTCGCGCCTGCCGGTCGCTGCCCTCGTACCGCGCCTGGCGCCGACGGGTGTCGGGCGTCTCGGGACGACCGGCGGCGACCCATGCGCACAGGTGCTGGACGGGGCACTCGCCGCAGCGGGGCGTCCGCGCCGTGCAGATCACCTGGCCGAGCTCCATGGCCGCGGCGTTCATCACGGCGGCGTCCGGAGCGGCCGGCGGCAGCAGCTCCGCCATCTCGGCGAGGTCGCGACGATGCGGCGGCGCGGGCTGCGCCCTCCCGTGCACGGCCCGTGCGATCACGCGACGCGTGTTCGTGTCGACGACGGGATGCCTGTCGCCGTAGGCGAAGGCGGCGACGGCGCGCGCCGTGTAGTCGCCGATGCCCGTGAGGGCGAGCAGGTCGTCGACGTCGCGCGGGACGACGCCGTGATGGCGGTCGCGGATCTCGACCGCGGCGCGGTGGAGCCACAGTGCGCGGCGCGGGTACCCGAGGTTGGCCCAGAGGCGCACGGCCTCTGCCGGCGCGTCGTCGGCGAGGGCCGTCGGCGTGGGCCAGCGCTCGAGCCACTCGGCGAGTCGCGGGACGACGCGCGCCACGGGGGTCTGCTGCAGCATGAACTCGCTGACGAGCGTGCCCCAGGCGCCGAACCCCGGCCGCCGCCACGGGAGATCGCGCGCGTGGGCGCGGAACCACGGCGCGAGGGCGTCGGCGAGCGCGAGGTCGGGCATCCCTCCACCCTAGGACGGCCGTCGCGACCGAAGCGTTATCGGACGGCGTCCCAACCGTTACCGACATACCGCGACCCGCCACTAGCGTCGAGAGGGGGATCGACGGAGGAGTTTCATCATGTCGCGCACACGCTCTGCCGCCGCGCTCGCGGGAGTGCTCGTGCTCGCGCTCGCCGGCTGCGCGTCGCCGGGGGGCGCGGAGCCGGGCACGACGGACTCATCCGCGCCGTCGAGCACGACCCCGTCGCAGACCCCGGCCACGCCGCCGCCCACCCCCTCCACGCCGGGGCGCGACGAGGAGGATCCCGCCGATCCCGCCACGTGGGAGATCGAGGACGGGTCGATCGGGCCGGTGGAGCTGGGCGAACCGTTCGCGCAGACGCTGGCCGGGCTCCCCGCCGAGTGGATCAACGACGACACCTGCGCCTGGGTGGCGTACTGGTCCTCGCCCGACGGCACCTACCTCGTGTCCTTCCAGCGCGATGCCGACGCCGGTGCCGACGGTCCTGTCGTCGGCGTCGCCGTGGAGTGGCTCAGCGACATGACCGGCATCGGCCCGCGCACGGAGGAGGGGCTCGGAGTGGGCGCGCAGCGCGACGACGTGCTCGCGGTCTTCCCCGATGCGGAGGAGGTCGACTCGCCCGTCGACGGCGTCTCGCATCTGCGCGTCCGAGACGAGGACGCCGACGACGGCGCGCTCTTCTTCACCTACTCCGACGGCGGCGACGGTGCGGGATCCGTGACGGTGACGACGCAGGAGACGCCGTCCTACGAGGCCTGCGCCTGAGAGTCTCCCGCGCGCGAGCGCCTAGGCTGGAGGGATGGCACAGGCTCATCCCACGGCAGGGGGCATCCTCCTCGTCGACAAGCCGGGCGGGCTGACGAGCCACGACGTCGTCGCCCGCACGCGGCGCGCATTCGGCACCCGCAAGGTCGGCCACGCCGGCACGCTGGACCCCATGGCGACGGGTCTCCTCATGATCGGCGTGGAGGGCTCGACCCGGCTCCTCACCTATCTCGTCGGCCTCGGGAAGACCTACACCGCGACCATCCGCCTGGGCGCCGCGACGACGACGGACGACGCCGAGGGCGAGACGCTCGCGCCCGTCGACGAGGTCGCGCTCGCGGCCGTGGCGGATGCCGCGATCGCCGACGGCGTCGCGGCGCTCACGGGCACGATCTCGCAGGTGCCGAGCGCCGTCTCCGCGATCAAGGTCGGCGGCCGCCGTGCGTACGACCGCGTGCGCGCCGGAGAGGAGGTCTCGCTCGCGGCACGGGAGGTGACGATCTCGCGATTCGACGTGCGGGCCATCCGCCGTTCGGCCGATGCGATCGACCTCGACGTCGTCGTCGACTGCTCGTCCGGGACGTACATCCGCGCCCTCGCGCGAGACCTGGGGGCGTCGCTCGGCGTCGGCGGGCACCTCACGGCGCTCCGCCGCACGCATGTCGGCCCCTTCGGCGTGGCGGAGGCGGCGGCCGTCGACGCGCTCGACGACGCGGTCCTCCTCCCCGCCGCGGAGGTGGCGGCGCGCGTCCTCGGCCGCTTCGACGCGACCGCCGAGGAGGCCAGGGACCTCCGCCACGGCAAGCGCCTGGAGGGGGCGGCCGTCCGCGTGGCGGGCGCCCGCGCCGCGGCGATCGACCCGGACGGCGTGCTCGTCGGCGTGGTGGAGAAGCGGGGGGCGGCGCTCAAGAGCGCCATGAACATGCCGGAGGCGCGGTCGTGATCGAGTGGTTCACCGTGGCGCAGGTCGGCGTCGCGGCGGTCGCCGGGCTCCTGTGCGTCGTCCTGGGCCTCGTCGGGCGCCGCCCCGGCGACGTCTCGGTGGGCTCGCTCGCGCTCGTGGAGCTGCTCCTGCTCGCGCAGATCGTCGTGGCGATCGTCGCGCCGCTCGCGGGGAACCCGCCCACGGGGGACCTGCTGGAGTTCTGGACGTACCTCGTATCGGCCGCGCTCCTGCCCGCCGCCGGCATCGTGTGGGCGTTCGTCGACAGGAGCCGATGGAGCGTCGTCGTGATGGGCGTGCTCGCGCTCGCCGTGGCGGTCATGGTGTACCGCATGCACGTCATCTGGACCATCCAGGGCGCGTGAGGCCGGATCGCCCACCCCTCGGGAGAACTAGACTGGGGCGGTTATGACACAGACCGCGCGCACCCGCCGGATGACCGGCGTCGGCATCGTCCTCGTGTTCGTCTACGGCGTCATGGCGCTCGCCGCGACCGGCCGCTCGTTCGTGCAGATCGTGCGCGCGTTCGACGAGGCGCCGCTCGCGTACGCGCTGTCGGCCGCATCGGCCGTCGTGTACATCCTGGCGACCCTCGCGCTGCTGTTCGCGAAGAGCCCCGCCTGGTACCGGGTCGCGTGGGTCTCGGTCCTGTTCGAACTGGCGGGTGTGCTCGTCGTGGGAACCCTCAGCATCGCGCTCCCCGCGCTCTTCCAGCACCCCACGGTGTGGTCGCTCTACGGCAGCGGCTACGTCTGGATCCCGCTCGTGCTGCCCTTCTTCGGCATCTGGTGGCTGCGCACGCATGCACCGGAGGCGGGAGCATGATGCTCTTCCGCAGCGCGGACGAGGTTCCCGTCGGCTTCGGCCCCTCGGTCGTCGCGATCGGCAAGTTCGACGGCCTCCACGCCGGCCATCGCGCCATCGTCGAGCGGATGCTCGTGGACGCGGCGGGGACGGGGTCGCGCACCGTGGCCGTCACGTTCGACCGCAACCCGCTCGCGCTCATCGCACCGGAGAAGTGCCCGCGGCCCCTCATCGGCGTCGCGCAGAAGATCGACCTGCTCGACGGCACGGGGATCGACGCGACCCTCGTGCTCGCCTTCGACGACGAGCTGGCGGGGGAGGAGCCGGAGCGCTTCGTCGAGCGCGTGCTCGTCGGAGCCCTGCACGCCGAACGCGTGCTCGTGGGCGGCGACTTCCGGTTCGGCCGCGGCGGGGCGGGCGACTCCGCCCTCCTCGAGCGGATGGGGGCGGTCCACGGCTTCACGGTCGAGGTCATGCCCGACATCGCGAGCGCGGGCGACGGCCGCCGGGTGTCGTCCACCTGGATCAGGGAGCTGCTCGATGAGGGCGAGGTGGAGCGCGCGGCGAAGCTGCTCGGCCGCCCGCACGGCATGCGGGGCGAGATCGTGCACGGGCTGAAGCGCGGCCGCGAGCTGGGGTTCCCGACCGCGAACCTCGCCGAGGACGCGGAGGGCTTCGTGCCGGCCGACGGCGTCTACGCCGGATGGCTCATCGTGCCGCGCGGCGACCTGGGCTCGGTCGTGCGCTATCCGGCTGCGATCTCGGTGGGCACCAACCCGACCTTCGACGACGTCGAGCGCCGCCAGGTGGAGGCCTACGTGCTCGACGAGGCCGATCTCGACCTGTACGGGCTGCGCGTCGAGGTGCAGTTCGTCGAGCGCATCCGCGGGATGGTCGCCTTCGAGGGCGTCGAGAAGCTCATCGACCAGATGGCCGATGACGTCGCGCGCGTCCGCGACGCCCTCCGTCAGGGCTGAGGGGGTCGGACGGCTCCTCAGTAGGAGGTGGTGTCCTCCGTGGGGGAGGCAGCGCCGCCGGCCTCGCGGGCACGCAGCTCGCCGAGGATGGTCGCGCTCGCGCTCGTCCCGAGGCGGGTCGCGCCGGCCTCCAGCATGGCGATGGCCGCGTCGAGGCCGCGGACGCCGCCGGACGCCTTCACCTGCACGGCCTCCGACACCGTGCGGCGCATGAGCGCCACGTGCTCGACCGTCGCACCGCCCCCGGCGAAGCCCGTCGACGTCTTCACGAAGGACGCGCCGCCGGCCTCGGTGAGACGGCTGCCGCGCTCGATCTGCTCCTCGTCGAGGAGGCTCGTCTCGAGGATGACCTTGGTGACGAGGCCGCCGGCGGTGGCGACGACCTCGCGGATGTCGGCGACGACGCGGTCGTCCTCTCCGCCGCGCAGGGCCCCGATGTGCACGACCATGTCGAACTCCGTCGCGCCGTCGTCGAGGGCCCGCCGCAGCTCGGCCGTCTTGGCTGCCGTCGAGGTGGTGCCGTGGGGGAACCCGATGACGGTGCCGACCGCGACTCCCGTCCCGTCGAGACGGCGCACGGCGTAGGGGATGTCGGAGGGGCGGACGCAGACGCTGAACACGCCCCACTCCGCGGCGATGTCGAGCTCCCGGTCGACGTCGGCGCGCGTGAAGTCCGGCTTGAGGATCGCGTGGTCGATGGCGGCGGCGACAGCCGCCTCGGTGAGCTCGATGGGCATGCGGCCAGCCTACCCGCGCGGGTGGTGGGGAATACCCCTGGGGGGTATCGTGTTCCCTGAGACGACAGCAGAGGAGGATGCACCATGGCGGTGACAGAGGAGTCCGGCGGGCGACCCGTCGTGCTCGACATCGACGGGATGACCTGCGCGAGCTGCGTCGCCCGGGTCGAGAAGCGCCTGCGGAGCGTGCCGGGCGTCGACGCGAGCGTCAACCTCGCGACCGAGTCGGCGAGGGTGACCGCGCCCGCCGGCGTCGCGGACGACGCTCTCGTCGCGGCCGTCCGCTCGGCGGGGTACGACGCCGTCGTGCGCCGCCCCGCGGCGACGCCGGGACGCGCCGATCGCCATGAGCACGGCGACCATGAGCACGCGGGTGCGCCAGCCCACGTGCACGACGTCGAGGACCGGCCGGGTGCCGTGAGGCTGCGGACGCGACTCGTGGTGTCGGCCGTGCTCGCCGTCCCCGTCGTGCTCGTGTCGATGATCATGCCCCTCCAGGTACCGGGATGGCAGTGGGCGGCGCTCGTCGCGACGGCCGTCGTTGTCGTATGGGGCGGATGGCCGTTCCACCGGGCGGCGTTCGCCGCCGCGCGTCACGGCGCCGCCACCATGGACACGCTCATCACGCTGGGGACGGCGGCCGCGCTGCTGTGGAGCGCGGGGGCGACCGTCGTCGGCGACGGGCACGTGTACTTCGAGACCGCGGCGGTCATCACGGTCTTCCTGCTGCTCGGGCGCGTCATCGAGCAGAGGTCGAAGCGCACGGCGGGAGCAGCGCTGCGCGCCCTGCTCGACCTGGGAGCGAAGGACGTCGTGCTGGCCGCCCCCGACGGTCGGGACGGCGCGCGCGTGCCGATCGGCTCCCTCGCCGCGGGCGACCGGTTCATCGTGCGGCCCGGCGAGCGAGTCGCCGCGGACGGCGTCGTCGAGAGCGGATCTGCGGCCGTCGACACGAGCATGCTCACGGGCGAGTCGGTCCCCGTCGCGCGCGGCGAGGGCGACTCCGTCACGGGCGGGACGATCGCCGCGGACGGACGGCTCGTCGTCGTCGCGACGGCCGTGGGAGAGGCGACCCGGCTGGCCCACATGGCGCGGCTCGTCGAGGACGCGCAGGCGGGCAAGAGTCGCGTGCAGCGTCTGGCCGACCGCATCTCGGCGGTGTTCGTCCCCATCGTGATCGCCCTCGCCCTCGCCACCTTCGCGGGATGGCTCATCGCCGGTCAGCCCGTCGACGCCGCGTTCACGGCCGCCGTCGCCGTCGTCATCATCGCCTGCCCGTGCGCGCTCGGCCTCGCGACCCCCGTCGCCATCCTCGTCGGCACGGGGAGGGGGGCCCAGCGCGGCGTCCTCGTGACGGGCCCAGAGGCCATCGAGACGGCGGGCGGCGTCGACGTCGTCGTCCTCGACAAGACGGGCACCGTGACCGAGGGTCGGATGGCCCTGGAGCGCATCGTGGTCGCCGGCGGTGTCTCCGAACGCGACGCCCTGCGGACGGCGGCGGCCCTCGAGGGCGCCTCCGCCCACCCGATCGCGCGCGCCGTCGTCGCGGCCGCGGGCGGCGAGCCCGATGCGGTGCAGGACTTCCGCGACCACGCGGGTCGCGGCGTCACGGGCGTCGTCGGAGGCCGTCGCGCGTTCGCAGGCAGCCCGGCCTTCGCCGCGGAGCAGGGCGCGCGCCTGCCGGACGCGCTCGCCGCGGCGGTCGACGACGCGGTCGCGACGGTCGTCGTGGTCGGCTGGACGGAGAACTCCGGCGCACCGCTCGAGGCCAGGGCCGTGCTCCTCGTCGCCGACGCCGTGCGGCCCGACTCCGCCGCCGCCATCGCGCGCCTGCGCGCCCTCGGTCTCGAGCCCGTCCTGCTCACGGGCGACGCCGAGCCGATCGCGCGCCGGGTCGCCGACGCCGTCGGCATCGACCGCGTCGTCGCGGGCACGGACCCCGAGGGAAAGCTGGCCGAGATCGCCCGCCTGCAGGCCGACGGCCACCGGGTCGCGATGGTGGGCGACGGCGTCAACGACGCCGCGGCGCTCGCCGCGGCCGACCTCGGCATCGCCATGGGCGGGGGAGCCGACGCGGCTCTGCACGCGAGCGACGTCACGCTCGTGCGCGCGTCGCTCGACGCCGCCGCCGATGCCGTGAGACTGTCGAGGCGCACCATGTCGATCATCCGCGGCAACCTCGTGTGGGCGTTCGGATACAACGTGGCGGCCATCCCGCTCGCCGCCCTCGGCCTGCTCGATCCCATGATCGCGGCGGCGGCGATGGCGTTCTCGAGCGTCTTCGTCGTGCTCAACAGCCTGCGGCTGCGCCGCTTCCGCTGAGGTGCGCCCCGATCGGATGCGATTGCATCACGATCGGGGTGCGCCCCCGCGCGGCGGGACGGCCGCTCCGCTACCGTCGGACGCATGATGCGCCGCCTCGCCCTCGCCGTCGTGCCGGCGGCCCTCGTGCTCGCGGCAGCGGGGTGCGCGTCCGGCGGGCTCGGCCCGGCGCCCGCCGAGACCTCGTCCGTGCCCGTGACGGCGGAGACGGGCGCTCCCGTCACGCCGACTCCCGTGACCACGGCACCCGCGGCGTCGACGCCGACGGCCGAGCCCTCCGACGGCATCGCGCTGCCGGCGGGCTGCGAGCAGGTGTGGTCGCCCGAGGCGCTCGCCATCCTGAGCGAGGACGTGGGACCGCTGAACGACCCCGGTCTCACGATGCTCTCGACCGAGGTCGTGCCGGCGCTCGAGGTGCTCGACACGGTGCCGAGCCTGCGCTGCACGTGGGGCCTGCCGAGCGACGTCGGGATCGCCACGACCGTCGCGATCATCGACGACGCGCAGGCGGACGCCGTCCTCGCGGCGCTGCAGGAGCGGTCGTTCAGCTGCGAGGACCGCGTCGTCGTGACGCGCTGCGAGCTCAGAGAGACCTTCGACGGCGCTCCCGCGGGGGAGGGCGGCGAGATCCACGTGCTGGGCGGCAACGGCTGGGTGTCCACCCACTGGCTGAACGCGGACGTCGAGCCCGAGTACACCGACGACGTCATCGCGACGCTCTGGGGCTGAGACGCGGTCGACGCCGCCCGATGGCGTAGAATGCCCGTGAAGCTTCCGTTCTCCCGATCGACGCGCGTGCGCCGGGAGGACGGGACGCGTCATCGGACGCCGGTTCGCGAGCGCTCCGGTCGTCGCCCGGTCCCGCCGGACGGCGCCGCCCGCACTCCGGCGGCGCATGGCGCGCGCACGACCTCGACCTGACCCGCGGCGACATCCGCGGGCAGCGACGCTCAGGAGGAGCATGCCGACCACGGCACCCGCGCGACAGCGCAAGAAGTCCTCGTCCGCCCGGCGCGACGACGAGGCCCCCGTCATCCCGATCCTCGCCCGCAAGGTGCGCGAGATCGAGGCGAAGGCCCAGCGCAACAAGCTCGGCCCCACGAACCGCGTGAAGTTCCAGGTGATCGCGTTCCTCGTCCGCGAGGAGCGCGCCCGCGTGAAGGCCGACACGGCGATCACCGACGCGGCCCGCGTCGAGCTTCTCAAGCGCCTCGACGGCGTCGCGACCATCCTCGCCAAGACGGCGGCGCGCGACACCTCGCTCATCCAGCTCCTGGAGGCCGATCACGCGACCTCTCCCGTGGCGCGCCGCATGCGCCGCGACTGGCTGCTCGAGTCGGGTGCCGATCTCCCGCCGGAGGAGCTCGTCATCTCCGACGAGAAGCCCGTCGTGCAGGCCGCCGTCCTCCCCGCCGTCGTGTCGGAGCGCGCCGTCACGCCGCCGCAGATCGAGACGCGCCGCGAGGCGAATCCGTTCCTCGCCCCCGATCTGTCGCGCGCGCCGTCCGGCCCGACCCCGCGTCGTCGACTCGACGGCTGGGAGCTCATGGGCCCGCTCTACAAGGCGTTCGAGCTGGGCGCCGGCGGAGGCGCGGCGACCATGCCGCTGCCCGACGTGCCCGAGTTCGACCGGCTCTCGCCCAAGGGGCTCGAGGTCATGCCGCACCAGTCGCGGTTCCTCGAGGCCGTGCGGCAGGGGCACCGGTCGTTCCTCCTCGCCGACGAGCCGGGTCTCGGCAAGACGGCGGAGTCGGTGCTCGCGGCGTCGGTCGCGGAGGCGTATCCGCTCGTGGTCGTCGTGCCGAACGTCGTGAAGATGAACTGGGCGCGCGAGGTGGAGCGCTGGACGCCGCAGCGCCGCGCCACGGTCATCACCGGTGACGGGCAGGACGTCGACGCGTTCGCCGACGTGTTCATCGTGAACTACGAGATCCTCGACCGCCACATCGGATGGCTGTCGACGCTCGGGCTGCGCGGGATGGTCGTCGACGAGGCGCACTTCATCAAGAACCTCACGTCGCAGCGGTCGCAGAACGTCCTCGCCCTCGCGCGGGGCATCCGCGAGACCACCCCGGGCGGCGAGCCGCTCATGCTCGCCCTGACGGGAACTCCGCTCATCAACGACGTCGAGGACTTCGATGCGATCTGGCGCTTCCTCGGCTGGACGAACGGCGAGAAGCCCGGCCCCGAGCTCATGGAGAAGCTCGACGCGACGGGGCTGACGCCTGCCGACAAGGCCTTCTACCCCGAGGCCCGCGACGCCGTCATCTCGCTCGGCATCGTCCGCCGACGCAAGAAGGACGTCGCGAAGGACCTCCCCGACAAGCTCGTGGCCGACCTGCCCGTGCAGCTCGACGACGAGTTCGGGCGCGGCATCCGCGCGGCCGAGCGCGAGCTCGGCGGCCGGCTCGCCGCACGGTACCGCCGCATCATCGAGGCGCGCGGCGACAGGGGCCTCGCGCCGGGCGAGATCGACGACGACATCGTGCGCCTCGTGGCGCAGGGCGAGCTCGACGAGTCGAAGGCCGCCGGCACCGAGGGGGACAACGTCTTCGCGATGGTGCGCCGCATCGGCCAGGCCAAGGCGCTGCTCGCGGCGGACTACGCCGCGCAGCTGCAGCGCTCGGTCGGCAAGGTCGTCTTCTTCGCCAAGCACATCGACGTCATGGACCAGGCGGAGGCGCACTTCGCCGCGGCCGGGATCAAGGCGGTCTCCGTGCGGGGAGAGCAGTCCGGCGCCGTCCGGCAGGCTGCGATCGACGCGTTCAACAACGACCCGGAGGTCGGCATCGCGGTGTGCTCGCTGACCGCAGCCGGCGTCGGCGTCAACATGCAGGTGGCCTCGAACGTCGTGCTGGCCGAGCTCAGCTGGACGGCCGCGGAGCAGACGCAGGCGATCGACCGCGTGCACCGCATCGGCCAGGACGAGCCCGTCACCGCCTGGCGCATCATCGCGGCGCACACGATCGACACGAAGATCGCGGAGCTCATCGACCGCAAGCAGGGTCTCGCGGGACGCGCCCTCGACGGCGAGGTCTGGGACGAGACGTCGAGCGACTCCGTGCAGCTCGCCGCGCTCATGCACGTGCTCCGCCAGGCGCTCGGCGGCGAATGACGCGCACGGCATCCCGGGGCGTGAACACGGCGGCCCGGGATGCCCTAGCGTTGTTCTCATGAAGATCGGCGTTCTGACGAGTGGTGGCGACTGCCCCGGCCTCAATGCAGTCATCCGCGGTGCTGTGCTCAAGGGCACCGAGGCGTACGACATGGAGTTCGTCGGCATCCGCGACGGCTGGAAGGGCCTCGTGGAGGCGGACTTCTTCCCGCTCACGCGCCGTGACGTGAAGGGCCTGTCGAAGGTCGGCGGCACCATCCTCGGCACGAGCCGCACGAACCCCTACGAGGGCGACCGCGGGGGAGCGGAGAACATCGCGAAGACGCTCTACGGGCACAAGCTCGACGGCATCATCGCGATCGGCGGCGAGGGGACCCTCGCGGCCGCTCAGCGTCTCAACAACGACGGCATCCCCGTGCTCGGCGTGCCGAAGACGATCGACAACGACCTGCGGGCGACGGACTACTCGTTCGGGTTCGACACGGCCGTCAACATCGCCACCGACGCCATGGACCGGCTCCGCACGACGGGCGACTCGCACCAGCGCTGCATGGTGGCCGAGGTCATGGGCCGTCACGTCGGCTGGATCGCCCTGCACTCCGGGATGGCGGCGGGTGCGCACATCATCTGCATCCCCGAGGTGCCGCTGTCGCTCGAGGAGATCACCGAGCACGTGCTCGCGGCGGCCGAGCGCGGTCGCGCGCCGCTCGTCGTCGTGGCGGAGGGCTTCACGTTGAAGGGCCAGTCCGAGGCGTACAGCGACAAGGGGCTCGACGCGTTCAACCGCCCGCGCCTGGGCGGGATCAGCGAGGTGCTCGCGCCGCTCATCGAGCAGGCGACCGGGATCGAGACCCGCTCGACGGTGCTCGGCCACATCCAGCGCGGCGGCGCCCCCTCGGGCTTCGACCGCGTGCTCGCGACGCGTCTGGGCCTGCACGCCGCCGACGCCGTCGTGGACGGCGCCTGGGGTCAGATGGTCGCCATGCAAGGCACCGACATCGTGCGCGTGCCGTTCGAGGAGGCCCTCGGCGAGCTGCACACGGTGCCGCTCAGCCGCTACGAGGAGGCGGCCGCCCTCTTCGGCTGACCCGCCGCGGGCGGGGCGGCGTCGGCCGCCCCGCCTAGGCTGGGCGCATGCACCAGCTCGGCAGCCATCCGCCAGCCCGCCGCACGATCGTGCACCTCAGCGACACCCATCTGCTCGAGGGGCCGCTGAACGGGCGCATCGACACCGAGGCCAACCTCGTCCGCGCGCTCGCGCGCGTCGAGCGGCTCGTCGGCGGGGTCGACGCGCTCGTGTTCACGGGCGATCTGACCGATCTCGCCGAGGAGTCGGCGTACCGCCGGCTCCGGGCGCTCGTCGAGCCGGTGGCGGAGCGCCTCGGCGCGCCCGTCGTGTGGGTGGCGGGCAACCACGACGAGCGCGCTCCGCTGCGATCGGCGCTCCTGGGAGGAGAGCCGAGCCTCGAACCTGTCACCTCGGTGCACGACCTCGGCGGCCTCCGCCTCATCGCCCTCGACTCCTCGGTGCCCGGCTGGCACCACGGCCGGCTGGGCGACGAGCAGCTGGACTGGCTGCGTCGCGAGCTGGCGGTGCCCGCGCCGCTCGGGACGCTGCTCGCGCTGCACCATCCGCCGCTGCCGAGCCACGTCCCGCTCTTCGACATCCTCGAGCTGCAGGACCAGCCGGCGCTCGCCGACGCGATCCGCGGCACCGACGTGCGGGCCATCCTCGCCGGCCATCTGCACTACGCCACGAGCGGCACGTTCGCGGGGATCCCCGTGAGCGTCGCGTCCGCATCGTGCTACACGATGGACATCGCCCGCCCCGCGCTCTCGGTGAACGGGATGGATGCGGGGCAGACGTTCCAGCTCGTGCACGTGTACGACGACACCGTGACGCACGCCGTCGTGCCGGTGGACGCCGCCGACCCGAACGACTTCTTCACGCCGGAATGGTACGCGCGGATGGCCGCCCTGCCGCCGCACGAGCGCCTGGAGCGGTTCTCGCGCAAGCCGGCGTGACGCTCAGGCGTCGACGCCCATGACGTCGAGCATCCACGCGAGCTGGAACGCCCGCTCCCTCCACGCGTTGTAGCGGCCGCTCACGCCGCCGTGACCGGCGACCATCTCGCACCGCAGCAGCGCGTCGGCGCCGACCTCGCGCAGCCGCGCCACCCACTTCGCGGGCTCGACGTAGAACACGCGCGTGTCGTTGAGCGACGTCATCGCGAGGATGCGGGGGTAGGCGACGTCGTCGCGCACGTTCTCGTACGGCGTGTACGACTTCATGTACGCGTACACCTCGGCGTCGTGGAGGGGATCGCCCCACTCCTCCCACTCGATGACGGTGAGGGGGAGCGAGGGGTCGAGGATCGTCGTGAGAGCGTCGACGAAGGGCACGTCCGCGAGGATGCCCGCGAAGAGCTCGGGGGCGAGGTTCGCGACGGCCCCCATGAGGAGGCCGCCAGCGGAGCCGCCCTCGGCGACCATCCGCTCGGGCGTCGTGAAGCCGTGCGCGACGAGGTGGCGGGCGACGTCGACGAAGTCCGTGAACGAGTTGCGCTTGCGCGAGAGCTTGCCGTCCTCGTACCACGCGCGGCCCAGCTCGCCTCCGCCGCGCACGTGCGCCACGGCGAACACGACGCCGCGATCGAGCTCGGACAGCCGCGCGTACGAGAACCCGGGGTCGATGGAGTGCTCGTAGGAGCCGTACCCGTACAGGTGCAGGGGGCGCGGGTCGGCGCCCGGCTCGCCGAACGAGCGTCTCCACACGAGCGAGACCGGGATGGCCGTGCCGTCTGCTGCGGGCACCCACAGGCGCTCCTGCGCGTAGTCTGCGGCGTCGTAGCCGCCGCGCACCTCGACGCGCTTGAGCTCGCGCAGCTCGCCCGTGTCGACGACGTAGTCGTAGACGGCGCCGGGAGTCGTGAACGAGCCGTAGCTGAGGCGCACGACGGGCTGCGCCCACTCGGGGTTTCCGCCGGAGCCGGCGTCGTACAGGGGCTCGTCGAAGGCGACCTCCCGCACCTCGTGCGTCGTGTAGTCGAGGATGCCGACGCGCGGGATGCCGTCGGAGCGGTACT
Organism: Microbacterium sp. NPDC055683; assembly: GCF_053617895.1. NCBI lineage: Bacteria > Bacillati > Actinomycetota > Actinomycetes > Micrococcales > Microbacteriaceae > Microbacterium > Microbacterium sp. NPDC055683. Next base: position 31,213 of record NZ_JBSHGQ010000031.1, read on the forward strand.
CGACGATCGCGAAGTCTCGCAGGCAGTCGACGCTCTCGAGCCGCGTGCCGGGCGTGTGGGGGATGACCGTCTCCGGCTCCGCGTCCTCGTCGTCGGCGGGCAGTCGGACGAGCTCGAAGTCGAGGGCGCCCTGGTTGTGCAGGACGTAGATCCAGTCGCGTCCGTCGATCACGGCGTGGTCGACGGAGTACTCCACCCCTGCCGAGCGGTCCCACACGGTGAGGGAGTCCACCGCGTCGGGGTCCTCGATGAGGAGGGGCAGATCGGCGACCGCGATGAGGTCGATCTCGCTCGTGGTGTTCGACGCCGACTCGATCGCGAGATAGCGGCGGCTGCGCGTGAAGCCCGCGCCGATCCAGAACGAGTCGTCGTCCTCGTGGGCGATCTCGACGTCGCCGTCCCGGCCGGCTTCGCCGACGCGGTGCAGCCAGACCCCGTCGGGGCGCCAGGCGTCGTCGACCGTGGAGTACACGACATACGCCCCGTCCGGCGTGAAGCGGGCGCCGCCGCCGATCCCCTCGAGGACGTCGGGCAGCTCCTCGCCCGTCGCGATGTCGCGGATCCGCACCGTGTAGCGCTCATCGCCGGCCGTGTCCACGCCCCACAGCATGCGCGACCCGTCCGTCGTCACGGAGAACGCCCCGAGCGAGAAGTACTCGTGGCCGTCGGCCTCGACGTTGCCGTCGAGCAGCACCTGCTCGCCGGGCACCGGGACGTCGGCCTCGAGACGCGGGGGCGTCCAGTCGTCCGCGTCCGCGAGGGGCGCGCGGCACTGCAGACCGTACTGCCTGCCCTCGATCGACCGGCCGTAGTACCACCATCCGCCCTGCCGGACCGGCACCGTGAGGTCGGTCTCGCGCACGCGCCCCTTGATCTCCTGGAAGAGCGTCTCGCGGAGCGGCTCCAGGTGCGCGAGACGGGCGTCGGTGTAGGCGTTCTCCGCCTCCAGATGCGCGACGACCTCGGCGTCGTCCTTCGCGCGCAGCCACTCGTAGCGGTCCTCCACGTCGTCGCCGTGGTGCGAGCGGACGACCGGGCGCGCAGCGGCGACGGGGGGAGCGGGGGAGACGGCGGGCGAGGGGACGGCGGTGCTCTCGGTGGTCACCCCTCCACGCTAGTCGGGTCCCGGTCGGTCGGGGAGGCACTGTACAAGGCGTACAGCCGCAGGTTCGAGCATGTACGCGACGTCAAGCGGAGGCGGCGGAGCCGGCGGGTAGGATCGGCCGCATCCCGCACACACACCGACGTGAGCACCCACGAGGAGCACCCATGGCCGACGACGCCGCGACGCCCATCCGCACCGAGACCGACTCCCTGGGGTCGATGGACATCCCCGCCGAGGCGTACTGGGGCATCCACACGGCGCGGGCGCTGGAGAACTTCGACATCACGAAGCGCCCGATCTCGGTCTATCCCGAGCTCGTCGTCGCGCTCGCGATGGTGAAGCAGGCGGCGGCGCGGGCGAACCGGGAGATCGGCGTCCTCGACGCCGAGCGCGCCGACCTCATCGACCGCGCGGCTCAGATCGTCATCGACGGCGGGTTCCACGAGCAGTTCGTCGTCGGCGTGATCCAGGGGGGCGCCGGCACCTCGACGAACATGAATGCGAACGAGGTCATCACGAACATCGCGCTCGGCCTCGCCGGCCGCGAGCGCGGCGACTACGCGTACCTGTCGCCCATCGACCACACGAACCGCAGCCAGTCGACGAACGACGTCTACCCGACGTCCATCAAGATCGGCCTCTCGCTGTCGCTGAGGTCGCTCCTGGAGGAGCTCGACCTCCTCCGCCGCTCCTTCCTCGCGAAGGCGGTCGAGTTCCACGACGTGCTGAAGGTCGGCCGCACCCAGCTGCAGGACGCGGTGCCCATGACGCTCGGCCAGGAGTTCCACGGGTTCGCCACGACGCTGGAGGCCGACTACCGCCGCCTGAACGAGAACGCGTTCCTCCTCCACGAGATCAACATGGGCGCGACGGCGATCGGCACCGGCATCACGACGCACCCGGGGTACGGGCGCGCGGTGGAGCGCCACCTGCGCGAGATCACGGGGCTCGACCTCGAGACGGCGAGCGACCTCGTGGAGTCCACGAGCGACACGGGCTCGTTCATGTCGTTCTCGGCGTCGCTCAAGCGCAATGCCGTGAAGCTGTCGAAGATCTGCAACGACCTGCGGCTGCTGTCGTCGGGGCCGCAGGCGGGGCTCGGCGAGATCAACCTCCCCGCCCGTCAGGCGGGGTCGAGCATCATGCCGGGCAAGGTGAACCCCGTCATCCCCGAGGTCGTGAACCAGGTGGCGTTCGCGGTGGCCGGGTCGGACGTGACCGTGACGATGGCCGTCGAGGCGGGGCAGCTGCAGCTGAACGCCTTCGAGCCCGTCATCGCGCACTCGATCTTCCAGTCGATCATCTGGATGCGCCAGGCAATGCGGACCCTGCGCATCAACTGCGTCGACGGCATCACCGCCAACCGCGAGCGACTGGGCGCGATGGTGGGTTCGAGCGTGGGCGTCGTCACGGCGCTCACGCCGTTCATCGGCTACGCCGCGGCGGCCGCGCTCGCGAAGACCGCCCTCCTCACGAACCGCAACGTGGCGGACCTCGTCGTGGAGGCGGGTCTCATGGACCGTGCCGAGGTCGACAAGCAGCTGAGCCCCCAGCGGCTGTCTGGTCTCGAGCCCATCACGACGGTGATGCCCATCGTGGCGGCGGAGGACATCCCCACCGCCTGATCCGGGCGTGACGGTCAGTCGGTCATGCGGCAGTGCGTCGTGAGCTCGCCGATGCCGTCGATCCCGACGGTCACGGTCGAGCGGTCGCGCAGGAGCACCTGGGGCGTGCGCGAGAAGCCCGAGCCGCCGGGGCTGCCCGTGGAGATGAGCGTTCCCGGCAGCAGCGTGATGCCCTGAGACAGGTGCGCGATGAGCTTCGCGACCGAGCGCACCATCTGGCCCGTCGTCGCGTCCTGCATCATGTGGCCGTCCACGCGCGTCCAGATGTGCAGGTCCTGTGGATCGGCGATCTCGTCGGCCGTGACGATGTACGGGCCGACGGGGGTGAAGCCGTCGAGCGACTTGCATCGGCACCACTGCGCCTCGGAGTACTGGATGTTGCGCGCCGAGATGTCGTTGACGACGGTGTACCCGAAGACGTAGTCGAGGGCTTCCTCCTCCGTCACGTCCTTGGCGGGGCGGCCGATCACGACGCCGAGCTCGGCCTCGTAGTCGACGGCCTCGCTGAGACGTCGCGACCATGTCGTCGTGCCTTCGTGCGCCTGCAGCGAGTTCGGCCAGAACGTGAACACCGTGGGGGTGTCGTCGGTCTTGAGGTTCAGCTCGCCGGAGTGCGCCGCGTAGTTCAGGCCGATCGCCAGCATGGACGGCGGCGTGAGGAGCGCCGGCGCGAACACGACGTCGGCGATCGGCGTGCGCTCGGAGCCAGGCGCCGCCGCGGCCTCGCGCACGGCGGCGAGGGCGGCGTCGCCCCCTGCGATGAGCTGCTCGACCGTGCGGGGTCCGTCGGCGAGCACGGAGGCGACGTCGAGGGCGCCGTCGTCGTCGACGAACGCGAGGGTGGGGGCGACGCCCCCGGGGAAGGTCACGTGGGCGAAACGCATGAGGTCCAGGCTATCCGGCCCAGCGGCGAGGCGATCACGACCGATATGCACGAAAGCTCCCCCTCTAGGCTGTGGACCATGACATACGGCACAGGGTTGACCCCGCCCTCCTCCCCGCCGTTCGCCACGTCGTTCGCGCAGCCGCACCGCGCGCCAGCCGCCGCCATCCCCGTCGGCGGTCATGCCGAGGCGCATCTGCCGCGCGTGCCCGTGCCGACGCGGAAGGGGCGCGGCACATGGATCTGGGTGTGGGGTGTCCTCGCCCTCCTCCTCATCGGCCTGGTGGCGTACTTCACGAGCGCGCTCGGCGCCGCCGCCTCGATCGTCGGCCTCGTCGTCGCCCTCGTCCCGTTCACGGTCGTCGTCTCGGCCATGCTGTGGGTCGACCGGTGGGAGCCGGAGCCCCGCAGCCTCATCGTCTTCGCGCTCGCGTGGGGAGCCGTCGCCTCGGTGGGCTTCGCGCTCCTGTTCGACCTCGGCGTGCAGCTCGTGCTGCCGCGCTCGCCCGTGCTCGACATCGTCGGCACGGTCGTGCAGGCGCCCGTCGTGGAGGAGCTCGCGAAGGGCGCGGGGCTCCTGCTCGTCCTCGTCATGGGGCGGCGCGCCTTCGACGGCCCCGTCGACGGCGTCGTCTACGGCGCCCTCGTGGGGGCGGGGTTCGCCTTCACGGAGAACATCCAGTACTTCGCCGTGTCGGTCATCGACGGAGGGGCCGCCTCCCTCACCTGGACGTTCGTCCTGCGCGGACTGCTGTCGCCGTTCGCGCACGCCATGTTCACGGCCGTGACCGGATTCGCGCTGGGCCTCGCCGTGCGCCGCGGGGCGCGCGCGGGGAGCATCCTCGCCTCGTGGCTCGTCGGGCTCCTCGGCGCCATGGCGCTGCACGGCCTGTGGAACGGGTCGGCGACGTTCACCGATCTCGAGGGGTTCCTGCACCTCTACGTCGTGCTGCAGGTGCCGCTCTTCATCGTGTTCACCGTGATGCTCGTGCGCCTGCGACGCGAGGAGGAGCGGCTCACGCGCGAACGGCTGGGCGAGTACGCCGCTGCGGGGTGGTTCACCCCGCAGGAGGTCGACATGCTCGCGACGCCGACAGGGCGACGCGCGGGGATGGCCTGGGCGCGCACCCTGCGCGGCGACCGCTCGCCGCTCATGAAGGCGTTCATCCGGGACGCGACGGCGCTCGCCGCGACGCGGCAGCGCGCGCTGTCGGGTCGCGATCCGCGGGCGGCGGCGGACGAGCACGCGCTGCTGCAGCGCGCCGTCGTCACGAGGCAGGCGCTCCTGTCGATGTAGGCCCTTGACAGGCCGCTCACGGGGGAGCATCCTTGCTGTCAGATCCACTCAGCGCCCGGACGTCTCGCAGGCATCGCCGCGGCCCGGGCGCTGAGTCTTGTCCGGCGCGGTCAGAGCAGGGCGCGGTCAGAGCAGGGCGCGGTCAGAGCAGGGCGCGGCGGTGCGCCTCGTCGAGAGCCCCTGAACGGTCGACGACACCGAGCCGCCGGTACGCAGCGCGCAGGTGGGTCTTGAGCGTGTTGGGGCTGAGCCCCAGGAGCGCCGCCGCGTCGGCGATGTGCTCGCGCTCGGCGATGGCGCGCAGCACGGCGAGCTGCTGAGGGCTCAGGCGCTCGTATCCGTAGGCGGCCGCCGGGGTCGCCAGGCGCTGCAGCGACGCGAGGTCGAGCGGGGCGGGCGTGCCGCATGCCGCGGCCAGCGCACCGAGATCCGCCGCGGACACGAGCGCCAGGGCGCCGCCGAGGCGGTTCTCGGACGACACCGCGAGCGCCTCGCGGAACGCGGTGACGGCGGAGGGCTCGTTGCCGATCCGGAGGAGCGCGGCGGCGCGCACGATGAGCGCCTCCGTGCGCACCCTCGGCGCGGGGTTCGCGGACTCCTTGGCGACCTCGGCGAGCGCGCCGTGCGGGTCGCCGAGCCCGAGCCGCGCCACACCGGCGCGGGAGCGGATCATGCCGGCCGCAGGCCGCGGCAGGGGCGGGCAGCGGGCGAGGTCGAGGAGCGCGGCCTCGTACAGGCCCTGGAAGGCGTGCAGGGTGCTGCGTGCGACCGCGAGCGCCGCCGCGTTGATCCCCGAGAGCGCGCGCGGACCGGGGGCGCTCGCCACGGCGACCTCGATCCTGCTGTGCATGGCGAGGGCATCGGCCGCCCCCGACCGTGCGCCCAGCACGGCGCCGAGCGATGCCGCGAGCAGGGAGAGCTCCTCGAAGGGGTCGCCCTCGTGGTCGAGGAGGCGGAGCGCCTCGAGGATGTCGAGCCGGTCGCCCGCCCGGTAGGCGCGCGCGAGGGCGAGGCCGCCGCGGATGTGCTGCACCCCCGGATGCCGCGCCCGCAGCGATCCCGCGCGCTCGATCCACCGATCGGCCTCCTTCCCCGAGCCGGTGACGGCGTGGATCCACGCCAGCTCACCGGCCGACTCGCTGGCCGCTCGTGCGCTGCCGGTCGCCTCGGCCGCGCCGTGCGCCTCCTCGAGGACGACGACGGCGTGGTCGGCGAGCGCCGCGGCGGCGAAGGTCGTGCCCCACTGCGTGAGAAGCATCGCCACGACGGGGCGGAGCCGTGCGCGCTCGCCGCCGTCGAGGCGATGCAGCGCGTCGTGCGCGTCGTCGGCCAGCGACGCGGCATCGGCGAAACGGCCGCGCGTGCGCAGGGCGGCGGCGCGCCCGGTGAGGATCACGATCCGGTCGACGGCGTCGAGGTGGTCCGGGACGCGCGGGTCGACATCCGGGAAGACAGGCGGCTTCGCGGGCTCCGTCAGCAGGTGCACGACGTACTGCCGCAGGCCGAGCCACCACGGCCGTCGCCGCAGCTCGACGGCCGGAACGGCATCCGCGACCGTCCGGATGAGCGCGGGGTCGCGATCGAGGAGCTCCGGCATGGCGGCCTCGACGAGGTCGAGGGCGTCGCCCCACCTTCCGTCCGCGAGAGCGTCGAAGACGGTGCCCGCCGTGTCCTTCCCCCGATGCTCCATGGCGTCGCCGTCACAGGAGGCCGTGTTCGGAGGCGGCCGCCGTCATCTGCCGGCGGTCGGAGACGCCGAGCTTGGCGTAGATCCGCCGCGTGAGCGTCTTCACCGTGTTCGTGCTGACTCCCAGCTCGGCGGCCGCCTGGGCGACGCTCCGCCCGGCCGCGAGGAGCCGGACGGCGGCGATCTCGTGCTCGGTGGCGCGCACCCCGGCGACCCGGGGAGCGGGCGGCCGGCGGACCGGCGTCGATGCGATGACCGCCATCGACGGGCTTCCCTCGGGAGCGAAGATCGCGAGGGCGTCGAAGTCGCCCTGCGGGATCTGCGTGAGGGCGCAGGGCAGGCCGTGCGCGTCGGCGAGGGCGACGGCCCGGCGGAACGTCGGGGCGGTCTCGTCGTCACGCCGACGGAGGTGCACGGCTGCGGCCACTGCGCATGCCTCCACGACGACGCGGGGGCGTCCGAGGTCGTGCAGGGCGGCCTGGGCGTCGCGCAGGGCGTGGTCGAGGTCGCCCTGCACGAGGTGCGCGACGGCGCGGAGCGCGCGCGTGGCGGGCTGCGCGGGGACGGGCAGCGTCGTGAGGAGCCGTCTGGCCTGCTCGCTGCTGCCGGTGTGGAGCAGTGCACAGGCCTGCGCCGCGTCGGCGAGGGCGAGGAGGGCGACGTCGTCGGACGAGGTCGCCCCCGATTCGAGCAGGGCGCACCGGGCGCGCGGATCGGCGGCGGGATCCTTGGCGTCGACGAGCGCCGAGAGCATCTCGACGTCGAACGCGTGATCTCCCGGCGCCCGTGCCGCCGCTTCGAGGCGGACGCGGGCGCCAGCGAGGTCGAGCGCGTCGAGCGCCGCCAGGGCCTCGGCGAGGAGGAGTGCGGCCGGGACGGCACCGCCGGGCACTCCCCGCGGCGCGAGCGAGCGCGCGATCGCCGCCCATTCGGTCCGTGCGCTCGGGCGGCCCTCCGCGGCGTGGAGCCACGCGAGCTCGGCGGCCGCGACGGAGCCGGCCTGGGGATCGCCCACCGCGCGCGCCGCCGAGTACGCCCGCGTGAGGTCCTCCTGCGCGGTGGCGAGGTCGCCCGCGCGGAACTCTGCGAGACCCCACGCGAGGAGCATCCGGGGCAGATCGCCGCGCAGTCCGCCGCGCCGCTCGGACGGCACGGCGTCGTACGCCGACCTCGCACGTCGGGTGAGCGCGAGCGCCCCCGCTGCGGACCCCGTCCGCCGCTCGCGGTCGGCGGACGTCGTCAGACGGACGACCTCCGCGAGCGCATCGGGGTGGACGGGTGCGGGGGACGGGGCGGCGGCCGGCAGCGCGCCGATGTACGCACGGGCGCGCGTCCAGCGCGGATCCGCCGCGAGCCGATCCCGCGGCACCGTCGCGACGACGGCGCGCAGTGCGGGCGCGCCGGACGCGAGCAGCTGGCTCCAGTTCTGCTCGACGATGCGCAGGGCCTCGTCCCAGGACCGGGCACCGAGCGCGCGGTAGACGCGTGCGGACGCGTCGGACGCTCGGTGCGCTTCCCCGGGTACGGAAGCGTTCGTACCGACCTTCACGAGCGTTATTCTGCTCCCGATTCGACCGGTTGCACCCGGATATCCGATATATGAGCTCCCGCCCGGGTGACGGAGGGGGTGAAACCGCGTGATCCCGCGGGAGCCGCTCCGAACGGGACGGGGTGACATCGCGGGTGAAGTACCCGTGCTCGGGCCCGGGCAGAGACGGGGAGACAGGAAGTTGACCTCAGCGGTCGGCTTGCCGGCCGCCTGCCCGCTCAGCCGGACCCGACCGGCGCACCCCTGCGGGCAGGAGGTGGGCGTGCGCCCGGGCAGGAGCGAACTCATGTCGATCATGGCGAAGACCAGCTGGCGGCGCTCGTCGCACGGATGGCGGCGACGCGCGCGCGCCGTGCTCGCGGCGGGCACGGCCCTCGTGCTCGCGTCGTTCGGCGTGCTCGTCGCCGTGCCTGCGCAGGCGGCCACGGTCGGCGGCATCACGACGGCGTTCGCGATCGACGGGAACAAGGCGGGCCCCTCCGACTGGGCCGCCTTCTACGGGCCCGGCCTCACACCGGATGGCGATCCGACGACCGGCATCCTCGACAGCTACTCGCTCGTCGAGGCGTGCGAGGGCGACGGATCGAGCCTGACGGACCCGACGGTGAGCGGCACGAACAGCCAGAACCTCAACGACGACCCGTGGCAGATGAGCCCCGGCCCGTTCCCCAACAAGAAGAGCGACCTCTGTTCGGCGGGCGGCGCATACGAGATCGTCGACGTCGACGGCCAGCAGCACGTCATGCTCTACCAGTACTGGACGCGGGCGCCGCAGGGCACGGGCGACCTGTCGATCAACTACTCCTTCGCGGGCGGAGCCGCCGGGCGCGCCGGCGACATCCTCATCCAGTTCAACGTCAACCCGAACGGCTCGACCAACGTCATCGGGATGGCGTGGAACGGGGCGTCGTGGGTCCAGACGGGCTCCTTCGCCTTCCAGGCGCTCCTCGGCCCGAACCCCGACATCGCCGGCTCGATCGGCGACACCTTCGGCGAGTTCGCGATCGACCTCACGGCATCGGGGATCCTGCCGGCGACGGGATGCGTCACCTTCACGTCGGGCGACATCGTCACCAAGACCGGCAACGCGGGCACGCAGGGCCAGCTCCAGGACTTCATGGTGGCCGGCGACCCGCTCACGATCGGCACGTGCGGCGGCCTCACGGTGGAGAAGGTCGTCAACGGCACCGCGCCGGCCGATCTGCTCTTCGACTACGTCGTCGACCAGGCCGACACCATGCCCGTCCACGGCCCAGCGGGGGCGACGGGGCCCGTGGCCGACACCGACGGCAGCGTCTCCGCGATCACCGCGCAGATCGCGCCGGACGCGTCGCAGACCTGGACTGGCGTCATCGCGCAGCCCGATTACCGCGTGGCGGAGATCGTCGATGACCTGCCCCCGGGCGTGACCGGGCTCTCGGTCGTCTGCACGTACCAGGACCCCTTCGTCGCGGGAAGCCCTCAGGTGCAGACGACGGTCTGGCAGGACGGCGCGTACACGGGAGACGACTTCGTGCTCTCGGCGGCGACGCTGGGGCTGATGACCCCTGTGTGCGTCATCACGAACCAGGTGACCTCGCTCACCCTCGACAAGGTGGTCGTCAACGACGACGGCGGCTCGGCGACGTCGGAGGACTTCCCGCTCACGGCGACATCGGGCCAGACGGCGGCGATCGACGGCGTCGACACCGACTCCGACGAGGGGAGCACGCTCTCGGCGCTCGTGGCGCCGGGGGCGTACACGATCGCGGAGGTCGGCCAGCCCGGCTACGACGCCGGCTCGTGGAACTGCGTCGGCGGCACGCTCCAGGGCGACGTCGTGACGGTCGCGGCCGGCGCCGGCGTGGTCTGCTCGATCGTCAACGACGACGCCCCTGCGCACCTCACGCTCGTGAAGGCCGTCGTGAACGACGACGGCGGCACGGCGGAGGACGTCGACTTCACCCTGACGGCAGACGGCCCGACGCCGCTGTCGGGCACAGAGGGCGCGCCCGAGGTGACCGACGTCGAGGTCTCGGCCGGCTCGTACGCGATCGGCGAGGACCCCCTCGACGGCTACGCGCAGACGGGCGTCTCGTGCTGGACGGACTCCACGCGAACGACGATCGTCCCGGTGACCGACGGCTCCATCGCCCTGGCCAACGGGGCGAGCGCGTTCTGCGAGCTCGCGAACGACGACCTCCCCGGCACGCTCCGGCTCGTGAAGCAGGTCGACAACGGCGACGGCGGCACGGCGGATCCGGCGGCGTGGGTGCTGTCGGCCGACGGTCCGACGCCCATCTCGGGCGCCGGCGGGACGGCCGTCGAGGAGGTCGCCGCCGGCGTCTACACGCTGTCGGAGACGAGCGGACCGGCAGGGTACGAGCCGGGCGCGTGGAGCTGCTCCGGCGCATCCGTCGCGGGCGACGAGGTCGTGGTCCCGAACGGGGGAGCCGTCGTCTGCACGATCGTCAACGACGACCAGCCCGCGCACCTCACGCTCGTCAAGGAGGTCGTGAACGACGACGGCGGCACGGCCGTCGACACCGACTTCACTCTGTCCGCGACCGGCCCCACGCCGGTGTCGGGCGCAGAGGGCGACCCGGCGATCACCGACGCGGCGGTCTCGACCGGCGTCTACACGCTGGGGGAGGAGGTGCTCCCTGGCTACCAGCTCACCGGCATCTCGTGCTGGACGGACGACTCGCGCCAGACGGAGGTCGCCGTCGACGATGCGCAGATCGAGCTCGCTCTCGGCGCGAGCGCCTTCTGCGAGCTGACGAACGACGACGTGCCGGCGCAGCTGACGCTCGTCAAGGAGGTCGTGAACGACGACGGCGGCACGGCCGTCGACACCGACTTCACGCTCCACGCCCAGGGCCCGACGCCGATCTCCGGCACGGAAGGCGATGCGGCGATCACCGCCGCGGTCGTCGATGCCGGCGTCTACACGATCGGCGAGGATGCGGTCGACGGATACGACCTCACCGGCCTGTCGTGCTGGACCACGGCCGACCGCGACACCGAGGTGCCGGTCGAGAACGGGCAGATCACGCTGAGCGGGGCGGGCACCGCCTACTGCGAGCTGACGAACGACGACATCGCCCCGCGCCTCACCCTCGTCAAGCAGGTCGTGAACGACGACGGCGGAACGCTCGGCACGGAAGACTTCCCGCTCACGGCCGACGGGCCCGACCTCGTGACGGGCGCATCCGGCGACGACGCGGTCACCGATGTCGCGGTCGCGGCCGGTTCGTACACGCTGTCGGAGCAGACGCAGGAGGGCTACGCGGCGGGCGACTGGAGCTGCGCCGGCGGCGTGCTCTCGGGCGACGTGCTCGAGCTGGCCGTCGGCGACACGGCGGTGTGCACGATCGTCAACGACGACGAGCCCGGCGAGCTCACCCTCATCAAGAGCGTGACGAACGACGACGGGGGAGAGGTCGACCCGGCCGCGTGGACCCTCACGGCAGACGGCCCGGTCACGGTGAGCGGCGTCACGGGTGATCCCGAGATCACCGATGCGACCGTGCCCGCCGGCGCGTACACGCTGACGGAGGACGGCCCCGGCGGCTACCAGCCGGGCGCCTGGGTCTGCGAGGGCGGCAGCGTGACAGCCGAGGGTGTCGTGACGGTGCCGAACGGCGGCGATGTCACGTGCACGATCGTCAACGACGACGTGGCGCCCCGGCTCACCCTCGTCAAGCAGGTGGTGAACGACGACGGCGGCACGTCCGTCGCGACCGACTGGACCCTGACGGCGTCCGGCGAGATCGAGATCTCCGGTGCCACGGGAGCCCCCGCCGTCACCGACGCCGCCGTGTTCGCCGGCGCCTACGACCTCACGGAGAGCGGTCCCGACGGCTATGCGGCGGGCGACTGGAGCTGCGACGGCGGAGCGCTCGACGGCGCCACGCTCACCCTCGGCATCGGCGAGAGCGCCGTGTGCACGATCGTGAACGACGACATCGCCCCCCGACTCACCCTCGTCAAGGTCGTCGTGAACGACGACGGCGGCACCCGGACGGTCGACGACTTCCCGCTCACGGCCGAGGGGCCGGAGACCGTCACCGGCATCTCGGGCGCGGTCGAGGTGACGGACGTCGCGGTGGCCCCGGGGGCGTACACGCTCTCGGAGGTCGAGCAGCCCGGCTATGCGGCGGGCGCGTGGAGCTGTGCCGGCGGCACGCAGGAGGGCGACCAGCTGACGATCGACATCGGGGAGAGCGCCGTGTGCACGATCGTGAACGACGATGTCGCGCCCACCCTCACGCTCGTGAAGACGGTCGTGAACGACGACGGCGGCGCGGCGTCGGCGATCGACTGGACGCTCGAGGCCGACGGCCCGACGCCGCTGTCGGGTTCCACCGGCAGCGAGGAGGTGACGGTCGTGGACGTGCTGGCCGGCACCTACGTCCTGTCGGAGTCGGGGCCTTCGGGGTACGCCGCGGGCGCCTGGAGCTGCGACGGCGGTGCGCTGGAGGGCGACGAGCTCGTGCTCGGCGTCGGCGAGGACGCCGTCTGCACGATCGTCAACGACGACGTGCCGGCGGTGCTGACGCTCGTGAAGGATGTCGTGAACGACGACGGCGGCACGGCGGTGGACACCGACTTCACGCTGACGGCTGACGGTCCGACGCCGGTCTCGGGTGCGGAGGGCGATGCGGCGGTGACCGGTGCGGAGGTGTCGGCGGGCGGGTACGTGATCGGCGAGACGGCGTTCGACGGGTACTCCCTCGTCGACGTGTCCTGCTGGACCGATGCGACGCGCGAGACTCCCGTGGAGGTGGTCGACGGGCGGATCGAGCTCGCGAACGGCGGGAGCGCCGTCTGCGAGCTGACGAACGACGACGTGCCGGCGGTGCTGACGCTCGTGAAGGATGTCGTGAACGACGACGGCGGCACGGCGGTGGACACCGACTTCACGCTGACGGCTGAC